>NZ_JBHWFG010000026.1:109607-125925 GCF_042733745.1 Streptomyces sp. NPDC059696 | reverse complement strand
CTCGACAGCTCCACTCCACAACCGGAGGCCTTCGTCCTCTCACAGATTCAGACCGTGTCGTCGCACAAACTCGACCAACCTGGCTGGGCAGTACAACTAGGCCGTCCCGGGAGCTGCCGGGCCCCGGTGCGGTCCGAGGCTGTCCCAGAAGTCCGCGAGGGCATGGGCCGTCGGCAGGGGCTGGTCGGCGTTGGGGGAGTGCTCGGCTCCGGTGACGATCGTGCGGTGAGCGCCCAGCCGCCGGGCCATGTCGTCGAGGATCGCCACCGGCCAGGTGTCGTCGCGCTCACCCGACAGTACGTGGAACGGCAGCGGCACGGCGGCGAGTTCGCCCACGCGGTCCGGCTCCGTGCACAACTGACGCCCCGTCGCCAGCAGTTGGGCGGGACTGTGGCCCAGCCAGCGGCGGCGCAGCTGGTTCTGGTCGCCGAGGCCGCGGGCAGGTCCGCCCACTTCCTCCGGCGGGCCCATGGCCTGGATGGCCTCCCACACCTCCGTCATCGACAGCACGGCGAGCGCGTCCCGCAGCAACTTCACGCGCTGCTGCTGGGAGACTGAGATCTCCGCCGGGCCGGACGAGACCAGGGTGAACGACAGGAAAGGGGTGTGGTCGAGCAGCACGGCCGCACGGGCGATCTGCCCGCCGAGCGAGTGCCCCACGAGGTGCACCGGCCCGCCCAGCGCCTCGGCCTGCGCGAGCACGTCCCGGGCCAGCTCCCGCTGGGCGTAGGCCGTCTCGTCGTCCGGGGGCCCGGCCGACTCGTGCTGTCCCCGCCCGTCCACGGCGACGACCCGGTAGCCCCGCTCCGCGAGCGGCTCGTGCAACAGCCCGAAGTCCTCCTTGCTCCCCGTGAACCCGGGCAGCATCAGGACGACCCCCCTGCCCTGTACACCGGGCTTCGGCACCGAGTCGACCACGGCGAACTCACCGCGAGCCGTGCGCAGGGGGTAGGCACGGGCGCCCGGGGGCGGGGGGAAGGCGGGGTGGCTGGTCACGGGGCGAGGGTAGCGGGTGGGGGCGGGCTCGTTCTTCGGGTGAGCGCCGGCGGCGACGGGTTCATGTGCGGGTGAGATGCACTGGGCGCGGCTGCATGGGTGGATGAGGCACGCGGGGCGCGGCTGCATGCCCCGGGTGAGACGCCCTGGGCGCGGTTCCATGTGCGGGTGAGATGCCGGTGGCCGGGCTTCCCGGGGGCGGGCGGGCCGTAGTCGGGTTGGTGTCCGAGCTGTGGCGGTGGCCTGGTGGTGGGGGCTCGGTGTCCGGGTGAACGGCGACGGCCCGGCTCCCCGTGTGGGGGCCGGGCCGTCGTGGAGGAGCGTGTCAGCCCTCCGTGGGCTCCGCGGTGGCCGTGGCCTTGCGGGTGCGGCGCGCCCTGGGCTTCGCCTCCGCCGTGTCCTCGGCGGTGGCAGCCGTCGCGGCCGTGGCCTTGCGCGTGCGGCGCGGCTTGGCGGCCTCCGGCTCCTGATCCGCCTGGGCGGGGATCTCCGTCGGCTCCGCGGCCTTGCGGGTGCGGCGGCGCGGCGTGGCCCCCGTGCCCTCGGCGGTGTCGACGGCGGCCTCGGCCGCGGCGGCGGTCTTCCGCGTGCGGCGCGGCTTGGCCTCGGCGGCCTCCGCGTCCGGGGCCGCGGTGGCCGTCTTGCGGGTGCGGCGCGGCTTGGCCTCGGCCACCTCAGCATCCGTTTCCGGGGCGGCAGCGGCGGTCTTCCGCGTCCGCCGCGGCTTGGCCTCCGCGGCCTCCGGCTCCTGAGCCGTCTGGGCCGGGATCTCGACGACGGCCGCCGCGGGCTCGGCGGCCTTGCGGGTGCGGCGACGCGGCGTGGCCTGCGTGCCCTCGGCGGTGTCGACGGCGGCCTCGGCCGCGGCGGCGGTCTTCCGCGTCCGGCGCGGCTTGGTCTCCGCGACCTCCGCGACCTCCGCGGCCTCGGCCGTGGCGGCGGGCTCGGCGGCCTTGCGGGTGCGGCGGCGCGGCTTGGCCTCGGCGGCCTCCGCCGTGTCGACGGCGGCTTCCGCCGCGGCCGTCGCCTTCCGCGTACGCCTAGGCTTGGCCTCGGCCGCCTCGGCCGCCTCGGCCGCCTCGGCGGTGTCCGTGGCGGTCTCCGCGGCCGCCGCCGTCTTACGGGTGCGGCGCGGCTTGGCTTCGGTCGCCTCGGCCGTGTCGGCGGCGTTCTCCGCGGCCGCGGCGGCCTTGCGGGTGCGCCGCGGCTTCGGCTCCGTCGGCTCCGGGGCGGACGCGGTGGTGCCCTCGGCCGTGTCGAGTGCTGACTCGGCCGCGGACGGCGCCGTGGCCTTGCGGGTGCGGCGACGGGGCTTGGCGGCGGGAGCCTCGGGCTGCGCGGCCTCGACGGCGGCCGGAGCCTCGGCGACGGCGGCCGGAGCCTCCGCGACGACCGTCGGCTCCGCGGCCGACGGCGTCACCGCGGCCTCCGTCTCCGCCGCCGCAGTCTCCGCAGCCGTGCTCTGCACCGCCGGGTTCTCCGCACGGCGCGTACGGCGTCGGCGCGGCTTCGTCGCCGCCTCGGCGGCCTCCGCGACCGGACCCTCCGCCGTCGCGACGGCGGACTCCGCCTGCTCGGACACGGGCGACCCGGCCGCCGCGACCGGAGCCGGCTGGGACGGGGCCCCGCCGCGGGTGCGGCGGCGACGACGCGGGGTGCGCGGAGCCGTCACGGCGTCCGCCTCGGCGGCACCGTCGGCCGCCGTGCCGGCCGGGGCGGTGGTGGCGGCGGGCTCGGGAGCCCCCTCCACGGCAGCCCCGCCGCGCGTGCGGCGGCGACGACGCGGCGTACGCGACGACCCCTCGCGGTCGGCCGGCCGGGACTCGTCCCGGTCGCCACGGCCGCCTCGGCCGCCTCGGCCGCGCGGTCCGCGTCCGCCTGGCTCGCCCAGGTCCTCCAGTTCCTCCGCGTCCAGCCCGGCGCGGGTGCGCTCCGAGCGCGGAAGGATGCCCTTCGTGCCCTCGGGGATGCCCAGGTCGGAGAAGAGGTGCGGGGACGTGGAGTACGTCTCCGGCGGGTCGTTGAAGTCGAGCTCCAGCGCCTTGTTGATCAGCTGCCAGCGCGGGATGTCGTCCCAGTCGACCAGGGTGATCGCCGTACCCTTCGCGCCCGCCCGGCCCGTACGGCCGATGCGGTGCAGGTACGTCTTCT
This sequence comes from Streptomyces sp. NPDC059696, assembly GCF_042733745.1. NCBI lineage: Bacteria > Bacillati > Actinomycetota > Actinomycetes > Kitasatosporales > Streptomycetaceae > Streptomyces > Streptomyces sp. NPDC059696. The sequence continues at coordinate 122,778 of NZ_JBHWFG010000026.1, read as the reverse complement.
CCTCTTCCGGCGACTGGTAGTTGATGACGTGCGTGACGCCCTCGACGTCGATGCCGCGGGCGGCGACGTCGGTGCAGACGAGCACGTCCACCTTGCCGTTGCGGAACGCGCGCAGCGCCTGCTCACGGGCGCCCTGGCCGAGGTCGCCGTGGACCGCGCCGGAGGCGAAACCGCGCTGCTTGAGCTGGTCCGCGAGGTCGGCGGCCGTGCGCTTGGTGCGGCAGAAAACCATGGCCAGCCCGCGGCCCTCGGCCTGGAGGATGCGCGCGACCATCTCGGGCTTGTCCATGTTGTGCGCGCGGTAGATGTACTGCTTGGTGTTCGCGACCGTCGCGCCCGCGTCGTCCGGAGCCGTGGCCCGGATGTGCGTCGGCTGCGACATGTAGCGGCGGGCCAGGCCGATGACCGCGCCCGGCATCGTGGCCGAGAACAGCATCGTCTGGCGGCGCACCGGCAGCATGTTGATGATCTTCTCGACGTCGGGCAGGAAGCCCAGGTCGAGCATCTCGTCGGCCTCGTCGAGGACCAGGCACTTGACGTGCTTCAGGTTCAGCTTCTTCTGGCCGGCGAGGTCGAGCAGCCGGCCCGGGGTGCCGACGACCACGTCGACGCCCTTCTTGAGAGCCTCGACCTGGGGCTCGTAGGCCCGGCCGCCGTAGATGGCGAGGACGCGGACGTTGCGCACCTTGCCCGCGGTCAGCAGGTCGTTGGTGACCTGCGTGCACAGCTCGCGCGTGGGCACGACGACGAGCGCCTGCGGGGCCTCGGTGAGGGCCTCGGGCTCGGCGCGCCCGGCCTCGACGTCGGCGGGGACGGTGACGCGCTCGACGAGCGGGAGGCCGAAGCCCAGCGTCTTGCCGGTGCCGGTCTTGGCCTGGCCGATGACGTCCGTGCCCGACAGGGCCACGGGGAGCGTCATCTCCTGGATGGGGAAGGGAGTGGTGATGCCGACGGCTTCCAGGGCCTCGGCGGTCTCGGGGAGGATTCCGAGCTCTCGGAACGTAGTCAGGGTGCTGCCTCTTCTGTGTGGGCGGCGCGAGGCGAGCGCGGGGTCGTGTCAGACCGTGCCGGGGACGTCGGCTGCCTACGGGCGGGCCGTAGAGCACGGGACCGCGCCGACGCTCTAGCGCTCGTGCCGCTGAGGGTGTCCCCCTCCGGGTCTCGTACGCACTGTGGCGGACGGCCGGGGAGGGCTGTCGGGTCGGAGCCGATCGGGCCACCGACCGGGCATCCTCATACGTGCGGCCTGTCGAGGTACGTCGACGTACCAGCAGGCGCATTACCACCATACCCCGGAATCGCGCACATGCGATGGCCGATTCGGTCACGTAGTCGTCGTCACAGTGATTGACCAGGGCCTTACGCCCCCCGGGAAGCGGGTTATTGTGCGCTTCATGACGAGCTCTGACAAGCCTGAGAACGCCTCGGACACCGCCCCCGCCGAAACCGCCTCAGTCGCCGCCCGGGACTGGGCGACGGCCTCCGCCGACCCGCAGTACCGCGCCGCGGTCGTGGACCTGCTCGGTGCGCTCGCCTACGGGGAACTGGCGGCGTTCGAGCGGCTCGCGGAGGACGCCAAGCTGGCGCCGACGCTGGCGGACAAGGCGGAGCTGGCGAAGATGGCGTCGGCGGAGTTCCACCACTTCGAGAGGCTGCGCGACCGGCTCGCCGAGATCGGGGAGGAGCCGACGCGGGCGATGGAGCCGTTCGTCGCCGCGTACGACGGCTTCCACAAGCAGACGGCCCCGTCGGACTGGCTGGAGGGCCTCGTCAAGGCCTACGTGGGCGACTCCATCGCCAGCGACTTCTACCGGGAGGTCGCCGCCCGGCTGGACTCCGACTCCCGCGACCTGGTGCTGGCCGTGCTGGACGACACCGGGCACGGCGGCTTCGCCGTGGAAAAGGTCCGGGCCGCGATCGACGCCGACCCGCGCGTGGGCGGGCGGCTGGCGCTGTGGGCGCGGCGGCTGATGGGCGAGGCCCTGTCGCAGTCCCAGCGGGTGGTCGCCGACCGCGACGCGCTGTCGACCATGCTGGTGGGCGGGGTCGCGGACGGCTTCGACCTCGCCGAGGTCGGCAAGATGTTCTCCCGGATCACCGAGGCCCACACCAAGCGGATGGCCGCTCTGGGGCTGGCCGCCTAGTCCCTTCGGCCGACCTGCGTCCTCACCGGCGACGCCACCATCGGCGACCCCTCACGCGGTCGCCGACCGGCGGCGCAGTCTTCCCGCGGGGCGCAGCAGCAGCGACAGCGAGGCCACCGAGACGATCACCGCGCCGAGCAGGACGACCAGAACGTGCCCGGCGTCCAGAGCGCTGTGCATGACGAAGGCGCCGAAGAGGGCGCCGGCGACGCCGGTCGACAGCACCAGGGAGCGGGCCGGGAGACGGTGCGGCAGGCGGTGTGCGGCCGCCCATGCCAGAGCCAGGCCGAGGATCGCGGAGCTCAATGCTTCCAGGAGCATGTCGGGGTCCCTCCCACGTGGCCGGCCTGCCCAAATCGGTCGTAGCCCGTCTTACCCCTGACCTGCGAAATCCAATCCACCCCGGTGGGCGACTTGTGCTCCATCCGTGGAGGAACCGGTGCGCCGCAAGGGACGGCCGAGGACGAGGGGCGGCGGAGCCCACGCGGAACGCGGGCGAGGACGCCGAGGGCCACGCGGAAGGGGTGTCCGTGGGAGGACGACGCAAACCGGGTGGCGACGCAAACCGGGTGGCGACACGAACCGGGTGGCGACGCGAGCCGGGTGTGGCACGGCAGATCGGGTGGCGACACGAACCGGGTGTGGCACGGCAAACCGGGTGGCGACGCGAACCGGGTGGGGGCACGGCAGATCGGGTGGCGACTCACAGCGGAGGGCAACGCAACCCGGGTGTGGCACGCGGACCGGGGGTAACGCGAGCGGGGCGGGTCGGCCGACAGCCGTCCCGCCCCGCTCCACGCGTGCGCCTACAGCGCGCCGAAACCCACCTTGCGCGGGGCCGGCTCACCGATCTCGACGTAGGCGAGACGGTCGGCCGGGACGAGGAGCTTGCGGCCGTGCTCGTCCACGAGGCTCAGCAGCTGCGACTTCCCGGCCAGTGCCTCGGCGACCACGCGCTCGACCTCCTCGGCAGTCTGACCGCTCTCCAGAACGATCTCGCGGGGCGCGTGCTGCACGCCGATCTTGACCTCCACGGCTTTGTCCCTCCGACGGTCAGTGATGTGCGCGACCTTCCGCGCCGTACGCAGCACACATTAGCCCGGTGAGGGGACGTACATGCTCCGCCCGAGAACGCCACGAGCGAACATCGGGCGGGAACAAAGTGCCGTCCGTGGTGATGCCGTCAGTGCTGCGGCTGGTCGGTGCCGTGCAGCGGGAAGCCCGCGATGCCGCGCCAGGCCAGCGAGGTGAGCAGCTGCACCGCCTGGTCGCGCGGCACGCTGCGGTCGCTGTGCAGCCAGGACCGGGCCACCACCTGGGCGAGGCCGCCCATGCCCGAGGCGAGCAGCATCGACTCCGCCCGGGACAGGCCGGTGTCCTCGGCGATGACGTCGCAGATCGCCTCCGCGCACTCGTTCGTGACCTTGTCGACGCGCTCGCGCACGGCGGGCTCGTTGGTCAGGTCCGACTCGAAGACCAGACGGAAGGCACCGCCGTCGTCCTCGACGTACGCGAAGTAGGCGTCCATGGTCGCCCGGACGCGCTGCTTGTTGTCGGTGGTCGACGCGAGCGCGTTGCGCACGGACTGGATGAGCGACTCGCAGTGCTGGTCCAGCAGTGCGAGGTACAGGTCGAGCTTGCCCGGGAAGTGCTGGTAGAGCACCGGCTTGCTGACGCCGGCCCGCTCGGCGATGTCGTCCATCGCCGCCGCGTGATAGCCCTGGGCCACGAAGACCTCCTGGGCGGCACCCAGGAGCTGGTTCCGTCGGGCACGGCGCGGCAGGCGTGTGCCCCGCGGGCGAACCGCCTCTGTCTGCTCGATGGCTGTCACGCCGCCTCCCATAGTCGTCCACGTGCGGATCTGGCCGCGCCGCCATCGTACTTTTCGGTAACCGTGGTGTGCGCGGTGAGAGCGCAGAATTTCACGGACCGGACGGATGCGAAAGCGGTTGCGAAGGTTTCAAACCCGGTCAGAGCGGGCAAAAATCTGCCCCCTTCCCGTCCGGGGGAGTGGCTCGGCATCCGTCGGCGGCGAGCGTCACCGGTAGTCGTCCTCGTCGAGCGAGACGATCCGGGCCTGCTCCACGAGGTCCGCCTCGTTGGCCCGGTCCGGGTCGACGCCGGTCAGCGGGTCGTCGCGGTCCGGCGCGAGGTCCGCCTGCTGCTCGACCGCGTCGACCTCGGGCGCCTCGACGTCGAGCTCCTGCACCTCCGGCGCGTCCTCGGCCTCGAACGTCTCCGGGTCGGTGGGGTCTACGGCCATGCTGGGCTCCCTTCCTACGAACGTCCCTGGGAATGCAGGGGCCACACGCGGGTGCCCTCTGTACGAGCCTAGGAGACACCCGATCCGGACGCTATGCGATCCGCGTCCGGGGCGTGACGCAGTGCTGATCCCTCTGACTGCTACCCATCCGTGCCCGGGTGCCGACTTCCGCGGGGCCTCAACCCGACCGTTCCTGTGACGGCGAACACAGGCGAACACATGAGTCACTGCGTGATCGTCTCGTAACATTGCCGCATGTCTTCGACCGAGCTGCCGTTCGTGCCGCCCGCCAATGTGCTGCCGAAGGTGGGGACCGTCCGGGTCGCGGAGGGCGAGCGGCTGAGGTCGGTCGAGCTGCCCGGTGTCACACTCACGGTGCGGTCGCGGCCGTCGGCGCGCGACGGACTGCCTCCCGCGCTGTTCGTCCACGGACTCGGCGGCTCCTCGCAGAACTGGTCGGCGCTGATGGCCCTGCTGGACGCCACCGTCGACTGCGAGGCCCTCGACCTGCCCGGCTTCGGCGACTCCCCGCCCCCGGACGACGGCAACTACTCCGTCACGGCCCACGCGCGCGCGGTCATCCGTCACCTCGACGCCTCCGGACGCGGTCCCGTGCACCTGTTCGGGAACTCGCTCGGTGGCGCCATCACCACCCGTGTCGCCGCGGTTCGGCCCGATTTGGTCCGTACGCTCACGCTTGTGTCGCCCGCCCTGCCGGAAATCCGAGTGCAGCGCACCGCCGTGCCCACGGGGCTGCTGGCGGTGCCGGGCGTCGCCCTGCTCTTCACCCGGCTCACCCGGGGGTGGACGGCGGAACAGCGGGTCCGTGGCGTGATGGCGCTGTGTTACGGGGATCCCGGGCGGGTGTCGGCGGAAGGGTTCCGCAACGCCGTGGAGGAAATGGAGCGGCGGCAGCGGCTGCCGTACTTCTGGGACGCGACGGCTCGCTCCGCGCGCGGGATCGTCAACGCCTACACACTGGGCGGACAGCAGGGACTGTGGCGCCAGGCGGAACGGGTCCTCGCCCCGACCCTGCTCGTCTACGGCGGCCGTGACCAGCTCGTCGGCTTCCGCATGGCCCAGAAGGCGGCCCGTGCCTTCCGTGACTCCCGGCTCGTGACATTGCCCGATGCGGGCCATGTGGCGATGATGGAGTATCCGGAGACCGTGGCCACGGCTTTTCGTGAACTCCTCGACCACGCGGGCGAGTCGGGCACACGGCGGGCGAGGCGGGCCGGCGCTGCGGACGCCCGGGGCGAGGCCGTGGGCGCATCGGGCACAGACGAGAGCATGGGGGGCTGAGGCGCGACGTGGGACGCCACAGCCGCCGCGGACCGGTCGTCAAGGGCGACACCGCGGACACGACCGCAGCACGGGACGGCCGGGCCGGCCCCGCGGAGGGCCCGAGGCCGGGCCAGGGTCAGGCGCCGGACGCCGGCCGGAGAGCCGGGACCGCACCGCCCGGCGCCCCGCAGGGCGGCTGGCCGTCGCAGACCCCGCGCCGGGTACCGGGGCCGCGGCCCGCGCCCGCCCAGGGGACACCATCGCACGGCTTGCCACGCCTGCCCGACGGCTGGCACCCGGACGGCACTCCCGCCCACGGCCTCCCACGCCTGCCCGACGGCACGCCCGTACGCGGCACACCGCGCCTGCCCGACGGCACGCCCGTACGCGGCACACCGCGCCTGCCCGACGGCACGCCGGCCCGGGGCGTGCCGCGGTTCCCGGACGGGACGCCCGCGCAGGGCGTTCCCCGGTTGCCGGACGGCACCCCCGCGCACGGTTTTCCGCACGCGCGTGGTGGGCACCCGGAGCAGCGGGAAGCCGGGGGCGGCTGGGGTGAGTTGAAGGAGGACGGCAGGGGGACCGCCAAGGGCGCTGTGCCCATACCGCGGCAGCGCCGGGCATCCGTGCCCGGGCCGCGGCAGGACTACATCGACGCCTTCGTGGACGAGGAGGACGACGTCTTCGCGCCCCGTACGCCCGCCTCCGCGCACGCCGCGGACGCCTACGCCTCCGTCTCGGACTGGACCGTCGGCACTCCCGCCGACTCCGGGTCCGGCCACGACGACGCGGGGCCCACCGGCACGCCCGCGCTGGGCAGGGGCGGCAAGGGCCGTACCTTCACCGGCATCGCCGCCGCGGCCGTCACCACGGTGCTGGCCGTCATCGTCGCCGGACAGGTCGCCGACGACACCGGCGGCGACGCCGGCGTGCAGTCCCAGTCCGCCACCGACCAGGCCCGCGACGTCCGCGACCCCGCGTCCCGCGCGGACGGCAGGGCGCCCGCCCCCGAGGCCGCGCCGCTGACGTACGACGAGAAGATGGGCAGGATCTACCCGCTGGGCGCCACCCTGAAGGGCTCCGGGAAGTTCGACGCCGTCCCCGGCATCGCCAAGGCGCCGGGCGCCGGGCAGAAGTTCACCTACCGCGTGGACGTGGAGCAGGGGCTCGGACTGGACGGCGCCCTGTTCGCCGAGGCCGTGCAGAAGACCCTCAACGACCGGCGGAGCTGGGCCCACAACGGCGCGCGCACCTTCGAGCGGATCCACTCCGGCGAGCCCGACTTCGTGATCACCCTGGCGAGCCCCGGCACGACCGCCGACTGGTGTGCCAAGTCGGGTCTGGACACCACCGAGGACAACGTCTCCTGCGACTCGGCCGCGACCGAGCGCGTGATGATCAACGCCTACCGGTGGGCCCAGGGCTCGGAGACCTACGGCGACGCCAAGATCCACGCCTACCGGCAGATGCTCATCAACCACGAGGTCGGCCACCGCCTCGGCTACAACCATGTCACCTGCGACAAGGACGGCGACCTGGCCCCGGTCATGCAGCAGCAGACCAAGTTCCTCGACCACGACGGCGTCCACTGCCGCCCCAACGCCTGGCCCTATCCCGGGAGTTGACAGGCGCCCCACAAGATGTGGCGCGGCTCGCGTTGACATGCTCGGAAAGTTCGATCATATTTCTGGGCATGTCGTCCCGTCACGTCTCCGTTCGCGCCGCCATCGAGCTGGCGCTCATCGGCGTGACCCCGCTCTGCGTGGCCGACATTCACTGTTGCTGACGCCCGCCCCCGGCGCGCGTCGCTCCCTCTCCCCGTGACCCGGTCACGGCTCTCCCGACGACTCGGCGCCGGGCAGACGTCTGTCTTCTTCCGTCTCACCCTTCGTCTTTTCGTCTCGCGATACGAGAAATCGTGGTCCGGGACGCCTTCCGAGAGGTCGTCATTCCGATGCGCCAACCGTCCGTCAGAGCGCGCCGCGTGGCCGCGGCATCCGTCAGCCTGGTCCTGGCAGCGGGTGCCGCCGCCTGCGGGCCGGAGGACAACGATGCCAAGGGCGCCGGCGGTGACTCCACGCCTCACAGGGGCGGCACGCTCACCGTGCTGAACGCCAACCCCCAGCAGGACTTCGACCCGGCCCGCCTCTACACCTCCGGTGGCGGCAACGTCCCCTCCCTGGTCTTCCGTACGCTCACCACCCGCAACCGCGAGAACGGCGCCGCCGGTACGAAGGTCGTCCCCGACCTCGCCACCGACACCGGGCGTCCCAACAAGGACGCGACCGTATGGACGTACACCCTGAAGAAGGGCCTGACGTACGAGGACGGCAGCCCGATCACCTCCGCCGACATCAAGTACGGCATCGAGCGCTCCTTCGCCCCCGAGCTGTCGGGCGGCGCCCCGTACCTGCGGGACTGGCTGGTCGGGGCCGCCGACTACCAGGGCCCGTACAAGGACAAGAAGGGCCTCGACGCGATCGAGACGCCGGACGAGCGGACCCTCGTCTTCCATCTGAACAAGCCCGAGGGCGAGTTCCCCTACCTCGCCACACAGACGCAGTTCACGCCCGTCCCGAAGAGCAAGGACACCGGCACCACGTACGAGGAGCACCCGGTCTCCTCCGGGCCGTACAAGGTCGTGCGCAACGACAACGACGGTGAACGGCTGGTCCTGGAGCGCAACCCGCACTGGTCCGCCGCGACCGACGCCGAGCGCAAGGCGTATCCGGACAAGATCGACGTGCGGTCCGGGCTCGACTCGTCCGTGATCAACCAGCGCCTGTCGGCGTCCCAGGGAGCGGACGCCGCCGCGGTCACCACGGACACCAACCTCGGCCCGGCCGAGCTGGCCAAGGTCACCGGTGACAAGGACCTGGCCTCGCGCGTCGGCACCGGGCACTTCGGCTACACCAACTACATCGCGTTCAACCCGAAGACCAAGCCGTTCGACGACGTCAAGGTGCGGCAGGCCATCTCGTACGCCATCGACCGGTCGTCCGTGGTGAACGCCGCGGGCGGTTCCGCCCTGGCCGAGCCCGCCACCACCTTCCTGCCGGACCAGAAGTCCTTCGGGTACACGCCCTACGACCACTTCGCCGCGGGCAAGGCCGGCGACCCGGCCAAGGCCAAAGAGCTGCTGAAGGAGGCCGGGTACGCCAAGGGCCTCACCGTCACGCTGACGCACTCCAACGCCAAGGACTTCGAGACCAGCCCCGAGATCGCGACCGCCGTCCAGGACGCCCTCAAGAAGGCCGGCATCACCGTCAAGCTCCAGGGCCTGGAGGAGAACGACTACTCCGACAAGATCCACGACGTGAAGTCCGAGCCCGGCTTCTTCCTCGCCCACTGGGGTGCCGACTGGCCCTCCGGCGGTCCGTTCCTCGCCCCGATCTTCGACGGCCGGCAGATCGTCGAGGACGGCGCCAACTTCAACACCGGTCAGCTGAACGACCCGTCGGTCAACGACGAGATCGACGCGATCAACAAGCTGACGGATCTCGACCAGGCCGCCAAGAGGTGGGGTGCGCTGGACCGGAAGATCGGGGAGAAGGCGCTGACGGTGCCGCTGTTCCACCCCGTCTACAAGCGACTGGTCGGCAAGGACGTCAAGAACGTCGTGATCAGCGACTGGACCGGCGTACTGGACATCTCGCAGGTCGCGGTGAAGTGACGCCGTGAGTGAGGCACTTCTCGCCGCCGAGGCGGCCGTGACGGAACCTTCCGTCCCGGCCGCCTCGGGGGCCCGTCAGTTCTGGCGGCGGCTGCGCACGCAGCGCGCCGCCCTCGTCGCGGCCGCAGTCGTCGCGCTGCTCGTCCTGGTCGCGCTCGCCGCGCCGCTGCTCACCGCCGTCGAGGGCCAGGACCCGACCACCTACCACCCCTCGCTCGTGGACTCCGCGCGCGGCGGCGTGCCCGTCGGGCCCCTCGGCGGAGCGAGCGCCGACCACTGGTTCGGCGTCGAGCCCCAGACCGGCCGCGACCTGTTCGCGCGGCTGGTGTACGGCGCGCGCGTGTCGCTGGGCGTCGCCCTGGCCGCGACCGTCCTCCAGGTCGCCCTCGGCGTCACCCTGGGGGTCGCGGCCGCGCTCGGGCGGCGATGGGTCGATCAACTGCTCAGCCGGTTCACGGACGTCATCGTCGCCATGCCGCTCATGATCATGTCGCTGGCGCTGCTCGCGATCGTGCCGTCGAGCTTCCCGCGGCCCGTGCTCGTCGCGCTCGTCATCGGCCTGATCGGGTGGGGCAACATCGCCCGGATCGTGCGCGCGCAGACCCTCACCCTCAAGGAACTCGACCACGTCTCCGCGGCCCGGCTCAGCGGCTGGGGCACCTGGAGCATCGCCCGGCGTGAACTCCTGCCCGGCATCGCCGCACCCGTCATCACCTACGCCGCGCTGCTCGTCCCGACGAACATCACCGTCGAGGCCGCGCTGTCCTTCCTCGGCGTGGGCGTGAAACCGCCGACACCCTCCTGGGGACAGATGCTCACCGCCGCCGACGTCTGGTACCAGGCCGCCCCGCAGTACCTGCTGCTGCCCGCGGGCGCCCTGTTCGTCACGGTGCTCGCCCTCACGGTCCTCGGCGACGGCGTTCGCACCGCCCTCGACCCCCGCGCGGCCTCCCGGCTGCGCGTCGGGACGGGGCGCAGGCGGGAGGCCAGGGCGACCGGGGGAGGCACGGCATGAACGGCTTCACCGGATTCGTCCTGCGCCGCACCCTCGGCGCCGCCGTCACCCTGCTCGCCATCTCGGTGATCGTCTACGTCGTCTTCTACGCCACCCCCGGCAACGTCGCCCAGATCACCTGCGGCCCGCGCTGCTCACCGGAACAGGTGCATCAGGTGGCCCGGCAGCTGAACCTCGACGACCCCTTGTTCGTGCGCTACGGGCACTTCCTCCAGGGCCTCGTCGCCGGCCAGGACTACTCGACCGGCACGTCCGTGCAGCACTGCTCCGCGCCCTGCCTCGGCCTGTCCTACCAGAGCGACCAGCAGGTCACGCAGCTGATCTGGGCGAAGCTCCCGGTCAGTCTGTCCCTGGTGGCCGGCGCGATGGTGCTCTGGCTGATCCTCGGGGTCGGCACCGGCGTGCTCTCCGCCTGGCGGCGCGGCCGGCTCTCCGAGCGGGTCCTGACCGGCCTCACCCTCGCCGGCACGGCCACCCCGGTCTTCGTCATCGGCCTGGTGCTGATGATCGTCGTCTGCGGGGAACTGCGGCTGCTGCCCTTCCCGCAGTACGTCGCCCTCACCGACGACCCCGAACAGTGGGCGTGGAACCTGCTGCTGCCCTGGCTGTCGCTCGCCCTCATCGAGGCCGCCGCGTTCGCCCGGCTGACCCGCGCCTCGATGCTGGAGACGCTCGCCGAGGACCACATCCGCACCTTCCGTGCCTACGGGGTGGGCGAGCGGTCGATCGTCGGACGGCACGCACTGCGCGGGGCGTTCGCGCCGGTCATCGCGCTGAACGCCAACAACGTCGGCTCGGCGATCGGCGGCGCGGTGCTCACCGAGACGCTGTTCGGCCTGCCCGGCATCGGACAGGAACTCGTCCATGCCGTCGATGTCGTCGACCTGCCGGTCGTGGTCGGCATGGTCCTGGTCATCGGATTCTTCGTGGTCCTCGCCAACGCCGTCGCGGACGTCCTGTACGCGGTGGCCGACCGACGGGTGGTGCTGGCATGAGCCTGGTCGATGTGACGGGCCTGCGTGTGGAGTTCGGCACGCTGCGTGCCGTCGACGGCCTCTCCTTCAGCCTGGCGGAGGGCGCCGCCCTGGCCCTGGTCGGCGAGTCCGGCTCCGGCAAGTCGACGGTGGCGTCCGCGCTGCTGGGCCTGCACCGCGGCACCGGCGCCCGCGTCGAGGGCACGGTCGAGGTGGCCGGCACCGATGTGCAGCGCGCCTCCGACGAGGAACTGCGGCGACTGCGCGGCGGATCGGCCGCCATGGTGTTCCAGGACCCGCTGTCCTCCCTCGACCCGTACTACGCGATCGGCGACCAGATCGCCGAGGTGTACCGGGTGCACGCGCGCGTGTCCCGGCGTGCGGCACGCGCGCGTGCCGTGCAGGTCCTCGACCGGGTGGGCATCCCGGACGCGGCCCGGCGGTCCCGGTCCCGCCCGCACGAGTTCAGCGGCGGCATGCGCCAGCGCGCCCTGATCGCCATGGCCCTCGCCTGCGAACCCCGGCTGCTGATCGCCGACGAGCCGACGACCGCCCTCGACGTGACCATCCAGGCCCAGGTCCTGGACCTGCTGCACACGCTGCGCGAGGAGACCGGCATGGGCCTGCTGCTCGTCACGCACGACGTGGGCGTCGCCGCCGAGAGCGTCGACGAGGTGCTGGTGATGCGGCACGGCCGGGCGGTCGAACACGGCCCGGTCGCCGATGTGCTCGGCTCCCCGGCCCAGCCGTACACCCGGGAGCTGCTCGCCGCGGTTCCCCGGCTGGACGCGCCCCGCAAGGCCCCGGCGGCCCCCGAGGAGATCGTCCTGGAGGCGACCGGCCTGCGACGGGAGTTCGGGCGCGGGAAACGGGCGTCCACCGCCGTGGACGACGTGTCGCTGACCCTGCGCCGCGGCGAGACCCTCGGGATCGTCGGCGAGAGCGGCAGCGGCAAGACGACCCTCGGGCGCATGCTCGTCGGGCTGCTGGAGCCGACGGCGGGATCGCTCAGCTTCGAGGGCCGCGCCCACACCGGGGTGAACCCGGCCGTGCAGATGGTCTTCCAGGACCCGGTCTCCTCCCTCAACCCCCGCCGCGGCGTGGGCGAGTCCATCGCCGACCCGCTGCGCGCACGGGGCGAGCGGAACGAGGGGCGCATCCGGGAGCGCGTGGGCGAACTGCTGGAACGCGTGGGGCTCGAAGCGGCCCACCACGACCGCTACCCCCATGAGTTCAGCGGCGGGCAGCGCCAGCGGGTCGGCATCGCCCGGGCCCTCGCGGCCGACCCGCGGGTCATCGTCTGCGACGAGCCGGTCTCGGCCCTCGACGTCACCACCCAGGCCCACGTGGTCGACCTGCTGGGGGAGTTGCAGCGCGAACTCGGGCTCGCCCTGGTCTTCGTCGCCCACGACCTGGCCGTCGTCCGCCAGGTCAGCGACCGGGTCGCCGTGATGCGGCGCGGCCGGATCGTGGAGGAAGGGCCCGTCGGGGAGGTGTACGAGTCGCCCCGCGACCCCTACACCAGACAGCTGCTGGCCGCCGTACCGGCGCTCGATCCGCAGGCCGCCGCGCGACGCCGGGCACAGCGCCGGGAGGTGGCCGCGGCCTGACACCGCGCTCGCGCGCCCGGCATCGGGAGGTGACCGCCGGGTGACGATCCGTGTCCGCTTGATCTCCTAGCGCGACAGAACGCGACCCGCACGGGAAAGTTACGACCGTTCACCCCTTTTGGTGGGGGGGGGGGGGCCACAACCGCGGCCCCCCCCCCCAAGAGCCCAAAGTACATGCCGACCCACCGCCCGGCCCCACCAGCCCCCC
>NZ_JBHWFG010000026.1:0-109597 GCF_042733745.1 Streptomyces sp. NPDC059696 | reverse complement strand
GCGGTCTCGGGGCCGTGGGCCCCGTTCTTTTTTTCGTACGCCTGGGCGCCGCGGTGGTGAGCGCCGCCCCCCCCCCCCCCCCCCCACCACCGCCTTGTCCGCATACGTTCGTCCCGCTGCGAGCCGCCGGACAACGGCGGCTCCCCATACGGGAGATCGGGGGTGCACTCGTGCGCATCGGACTGCTTACGGAGGGTGGGTATCCGTATGTGAGCGGTGACGCCAGGCTCTGGTGCGACCGGCTGGTGCGCGGGCTCGCCCAGCACGAGTTCGACGTCTACGCGCTCAGCCGCAGCGAGCACCAGGAGGACGAGGGCTGGGTCCCGCTGTCACCGAACGTCCGCAGGGTGCGCACCGCGCCCCTGTGGCTGGCCGAGGACGACGAGGTGGCGCTCGGGCGCCGTGCGCGCCGGCGGTTCACCGAGTGCTTCGCCGAGCTGGCCGCCGTGCTGTGCGGGCCCCCCGAGGGTGCCTCGGAAGCGGTCGGGAGCCTCTCCGAAGGTGCGCCCGCCCCCGAGGCGGACCGTTTCGCCACCGCTCTGTACGGGCTTGCGGAACTCGCCCGTGAGGAAGGCGGGCTGGCGGGCGCCCTCCGCTCGGAGGCCGCCGTGCGCACCCTGGAACGCGCCTGCCGCGCGCCCGGCGCCCACCGCGCCGCGCGCGAGGCGCGCGTACCGGACCTGCTCGCCGTCGCGGCCCACCTGGAACGCGCCCTGCGCCCCCTCTCCCTCGACTGGTACGAGGACGACGGACTCGGCGCGGTCGACCTCTGCCATGCCGCGTCCGGTGGCGCGGCGGCCCTGCCCGGGCTGCTCGCCCGGCACTTCACCGGGGTCCCCCTGATGGTGACCGAGTACGGCGTGCGCCTGCGGACGCACTACCTCACCGCTCCCGACGCCCCGCCCGCCGTACGGTCCCTGGTGGCCGCCTTCCAGGGCCGGCTCACCGCCGAGGCCTACGCGCGGGCCGAATGTGTCACCGCCGGCAACACCCACACCCGCCGCTGGCAGGAGCGCTGCGGCGCCGACCGCGCCAAGCTCCGCACGGTCTACCCCGGCATGGACGCCCGGCCCTTCGCCGCCGTGGGCGAGTCGCCGGACCGCGCGGACCCGGACACGCTCCTCTGGGTCGGCCGCGTCGAGCCCGCCAAGGACCTGGTCTCGCTACTGCACGCCTTCGCGCAGGTGCGCAAGCGAGAGCCGAGAACGCGTCTGCGCGTCGTGGGCGCCCCCGCCGGCCCCGAGGGCGCGGCCTACCTCGGTCACTGCAGGGCGCTGGCCGCCCACCTCTTCCCGGACGAGGCGGAGGGCCCCCACATCGCCGGTGACAACCCGGTGTCCTTCGAGGAGATCGGCGGACCCGAACTCCCGCTCGTCGCCGACGCCTACGCCTCGGGTGCCGTGACCGTCCTGTCCAGCGTGGTCGAGGGCTTCCCCGTCGGCCTCGTCGAGGCGATGCTCTGCGGGCGCGCCACGGTGTCCACGGACGTCGGCGCGGTCGTGGAGATCATCGGCGGCACGGGCCTGGTCGTACCGCCGCGCAATCCGCAGGCGCTCGCCGAGGCGTGCGTGGCGCTGCTGCGCGACCCGCAGCGCCGTGCGCGCCTGGGCGCCGCCGCCCGTGCCCGCGCGCTCGAACTGTTCACGGTCGAGCAGAACATCGAGGCATTTCACGGCATTTATCTGGAGATCGTCTCGCACGCACCCGTCCGCCGTGTCCTCCTCGACGGAGCGGGGGCGCCGCTGCCGTTTGCGGTTCCCGCCGAGGCCCGCGTACCCGTCCGCTGGGCCGCCGCGTCACCCCGCCTCGCCGCCCGCGGCGGCCCCGGCTGGGCGGCGGGCGGGCCCGTGCGCGCCACCACTCCCGTCCCCGCCCCGGAGGGTGCGTGATGAGCGGCCTGGAGGAACTGGACCCGACCGCTCCTGAGGCGGTCGCAGCAGGCGAGGCGGCAGTGTCCGCCGCCGAGGGCAACGGGCCCGCGAGCCGGGAGACGTTCGCCGAGCGCAAGGTGTCCACCCTGCGCCGGGGTGCCGGCGACCCGGTCAAGGCGCTGATGCACCGTCACCGTGAGCTCTGCGAGCGCGCGGTGGACCCCCTGGAGATCGCCGCGGGCCTGGAGGCTCACGGCGTCACCGACCGGACCGCCGCCCGCTTCCGCCACCGCGACGTCTTCTCCCTCGCCGAGGAGATGTACGCCCGGGTCTCACGGGACGGCGACACACCCCCGCCGCCACCGCCCGCCCCGCCCCGGGTGCGTGCCGACTGGGTCTTCCTGACCCTCCTGCCCGGTGCGCTGTGCGCAGCCGCCGTGGCAGCGCTGCAGCTCACCCGGGGGCAGTCGCGCCTGTTCGCCGGTGTGGCCGGTGCCCTCGCCGTCGCCCTGGCCCTCCGCGCGGCCCTGCGCCGGGGCCCCTTGAGCAGGACCGGCCCGGACCGGCCCGGGCCGCGACCCGGCGCAGCCCCCGGCAGGACCACCCCATGGACCCTGTGGCTCGTCGGCTACTCCCTCCTGGGCGACGGCCTGCTCCGCGGCGCCCTCGCCGGAGGCCCCGACGCCCTGCCCACCGGCACGCCCGGCGGTCCCTGGCCCCTCACCGTCGCGCCGGTCCTGGCCCTCGCCCTGGCCTGCGCGCCCGCCGCCTGGACCGCGCACCTCATCACCGCGCGCGCCCGCCGCAGACTCGCGTCCAGCCGTGGCCTGGAGGACTTCGCCACCGCGGTACGCCCGCTCCTGCTGGGCACGTTCGCCCTGTTCCTCGGTGCCCTGGCGGGTCTCCTGACGCTCTGCTCGGCCGTACTCGGCGAACCCGCGGCCTACGCCCAGGCCCTCGCCCTGGGTGCCCTCCTGTTCCTGGCCCGTCTCCTCACCACCCACGGCTTCACCTACGCCCCCGCGGTGGTCCTCGCCGCGACGGCCACGGCAGAGGCGGTCGTCCTCGCCGCCGTCTTCGCCTCCCGACTCCCCGGCCTCGGCTTCCTGGCCACCCCCGTCGAACAGCTCGTCACCACCTGGGGCGTCGGCAGCGTCCCCGCCCTCGTCTGCACGGCCGCGGCCCTGGCCCTCCTGGTCCACACGGTCCGCAAGCTCACCCGGGCCTCGGCGCACGCACCCCCGGAGCCCGCCGTGTGACCACCACCGACACCGGCCTCACGGCCACGGACACCTCCCGTCCCTCACCCGCCTTCCTTCCCCCCTCTTTTGCCTTTGCCTCGAGGAGAACCCGCATGATCACCCACCCAGGAACCCCGGCGACCCCGGGAGCCACACGATGAGAGTCCTGCTGATCGGAGCCAACGGCTACATCGGGCGCTTCGTCGCCGACCGCCTGCTCGCCGACCCCGCCGTGCAGCTCACCGCCCTCGGCCGCGGTGACGACGCCGACGTCCGCTTCGACCTCGCCTCGGGCAGTCCCGGCGCCCTCACCCGCTTCCTCGACGCCGTCCACCCGGGCGTCGTCGTCAACTGCGCCGGCGCCACCCGCGGCGGGGCACGCGAACTCACCCGCCACAACACCGTCGCCGTCGCCACCGTCTGCGAGGCCCTGCGCCGCAGCGGCTGCGGTGCCCGGCTGGTGCAGATCGGCTGCAGCGCGGAGTACGGGCCGAGCCAGCCCGGCTCCTCCACCGCCGAGGACGCGGTGCCCCGGCCCGGCGGCCCGTACGGCGTGAGCAAACTCGCCGCCACCGAACTGGTCCTCGGCTCCGGTCTGGACGCCGTCGTCCTGCGCGTCTTCTCCCCGGCCGGACCCGGCACCCCCGCGGGCTCCCCGCTGGGCCGCCTCGCCGAGGCCATGCGCCGCGCCATGCAGTCCGGCGACGGCGAGCTGAAACTCGGCGGCCTCGGCGCCCAGCGCGACTTCGTCGACGTCCGCGACGTGGCCCGCGCCGTCCACGCCGCCTCGCTGTCCGCGGCGCAGGGCGTCATCAACATCGGCTCCGGACGCGCCGTGCGCCTGCGCGACGCCGCCGCCGTCCTCGCCCGCGTCGCCGGATACGGCGGCGCCCTGCACGAACTCGACGGTCCGCCCGGCGCCCTGCGCACGGCCATCGGCCACCCACGCCCCGACCCGGACCACGCGCCCCCCGTCGCGTACCCGTACCCGGACGGCTGCGGCAGCTGGCAGCAGGCCGACGTGCGCACCGCGCGCGACCGGCTCGGCTGGCGTCCCCGGATCGGACTGGAGGAGTCCCTCGCCGACATCTGGATGGAGGCGGCATGCCGCATCTGACCAGATCCCGGCGGCACACCGCGAACACGGAACTCCGTCTCGGCGTCGGCGTCCCGGGCTATGCGCACCCCCTCCTCGCCCCGACCGAATGGGGCGAGCTGACCCGCCCCGGCACCCCGCTGCACTGGGCGGTCCTCAATGTGGACGACGGCCCCGGCACGCGCCCCGACCCGCACTGCCTGGCGGCGGCCGGCCGGCTGCGCAACGCGGGCACCCGCGTCCTCGGCCATCTCGACACCCGCTACGGCACCCGGAACTTCGGTGAGCTGATCTCGGACGCCCACCGGTTCGTGGACTGGTACCAGGTCGACGGCTTCCTCCTGGAGCGCTGCCCCGCCGACCACGCCGGGCTGCCCGAGGTCCGCCGCACGGTCGCCACGCTCCGCGTCATCCGTGACGCTGCCCACATCGTCCTCGGGCACGGCATCCACCCGCACCCCGGCTACGTCGAGCTCGCCGACCAGCTGGTCACCTTCTCCGGACCCTGGAGCGACTACCGCTGGTCGCAGGTGGCCGAGTGGACCGCCGACCACGCTCCCGAGCGCTTCTGCCACTTCGTCCACGGCGTGCCCCGCCCCCACCTGGCCGAGGCGCTGGGCATCGCCCGCCGGCGAGGCGCCGCGACGGTGTGGATCACCGACCGCACGGACCGCGGCGGCCGCACCGATCCCTGGGAGGCCATGCCCGGCTACTGGGACGAATTCGTCTCGCGTATCGGAACAGGTGTCTCGGAATGAAAAAGGGCATGGCACTGTTACGGGGAGAACAACCGTAGTGATCGACCGACCAACGGAGCCCCCGTGTCGCTGCCACCCCTGGTCGAGCCGGCTTCCGAGCTCACCGTAGACGAGGTCCGCAGGTACTCCCGCCACCTGATCATCCCCGATGTGGGGATGGACGGGCAGAAGCGGCTGAAGAACGCCAAGGTGCTGTGTGTGGGCGCCGGCGGCCTGGGCTCGCCGGCGCTGATGTACCTGGCCGCCGCGGGCGTCGGCACGCTCGGCATCGTGGAGTTCGACGAGGTCGACGAGTCGAACCTGCAGCGCCAGATCATCCACAGCCAGGCCGACATCGGCCGCCCCAAGGCCGAGTCCGCGCGCGACAGTGTCAAGGGCATCAACCCGTACGTGAACGTGATCCTTCACGAGGAGCGGCTCGAGGCCGACAACGTGATGGAGATCTTCAGCCAGTACGACCTGATCGTCGACGGCACGGACAACTTCGCGACGCGCTACCTGGTCAACGATGCCTGCGTGCTGCTGAACAAGCCGTACGTCTGGGGCTCGATCTACCGCTTCGACGGCCAGGCGTCCGTCTTCTGGTCGGAGCACGGCCCGTGCTACCGCTGCCTGTACCCGGAGCCCCCGCCCCCCGGCATGGTCCCCTCCTGCGCCGAGGGCGGCGTGCTGGGCGTGCTGTGCGCGTCCATCGGCTCCATCCAGGTCAACGAGGCCATCAAGCTCCTCGCCGGCATCGGCGACCCGCTGGTCGGCCGACTGATGATCTACGACGCCCTGGAGATGCAGTACCGCCAGGTCAAGGTCCGCAAGGACCCGAACTGCGCGGTCTGCGGCGAGAACCCGACCGTCACCGAGCTCATCGACTACGAGGCCTTCTGCGGCGTCGTTTCCGAGGAGGCCCAGGCGGCGGCCGCCGACTCCACGATCACTCCCAAGCAGCTCAAGGAGTGGATCGACGACGGCGAGAGCATCGACATCATCGACGTCCGCGAGCCGAACGAGTACGAGATCGTCTCCATCCCGGGCGCCCGGCTGATCCCGAAGAACGAGTTCCTCATGGGCACCGCCCTGGAGAGCCTCCCGCAGGACAAGAAGATCGTCCTGCACTGCAAGACGGGTGTCCGCAGTGCGGAAGTCCTCGCGGTGCTGAAGTCCGCGGGCTTCTCGGACGCGGTGCACGTCGGCGGCGGCGTGATCGGCTGGGTCAACCAGATCGAGCCGTCCAAGCCGGTGTACTGAGCCGTTCCCGGCCTCCCTTGCCGATCGGCGGGGGCTTCCGGCACCACGAGTGCCCGAAGCCCCCGCCGTCGTCATGAGCAGACCTTGCCGTCCTTCGGCACCGCACCCTCCAGCAGATACGCGTTCACCGTGGAGTCGACGCAGTCGCTCCCACTGCCGTAGGCGCCATGCCCCTCGCCCCGCCAGGTCAGCAGCACCCCGACGCCCTTGCCCAGTTCCCCGGCCATCCTGCGCGCACCCTCGTACGGGGTGGCGGGGTCGCCGGTGTTGCCGACCACCAGAACCGGGGCCGCCCCCGGGGCGCTCACCTGAGGGGTGTCGTGCTGTCCGGGCACCGGCCAGTCGTGGCACCAGCCGGCCGTGTCCCACCCGAGGAACGCCCCGAAGACCGGGGAGATCTTCTCGAACCGGGGCAGCAGCCGCTTCGTCTCCGCCACGGTCGGCCGCTGCCTGTCGTCCAGGCACGATATGACCCGTTGTGCATGGGTCGTCGTGCCGTAGCGCCCCGACGGGTCGCGTTCGTTGTAGCGGTCGGCGAGGGTCAGCAGCTCGGAGCCGTCGCCCCGTTCGGCCGCGTCGAGGGCGGCGGTCAGCGTCGGCCAGCTGTCCTTGCTGTAGAGCGGCAGGATGATGCCGGTGATGGCGAGGGACTGGGTCAGTTTCCGCCCGGGCGCGCTCGTAGGAAGAGGGCGGGCGTCGATCCGCCGCAACAGGGCCGCGATCTTCCGCGAGCCCTCCTCGGGCTCCTGGCCGGTGGACACGAGGTAGTTGTCCAGCGCCCGCTGGAAGCCCCGGGCCTGGTTCTCGGCGTGGCCCACGGTGTCCGCCCCGGGGTCCACGACCGCGTCCAGCGTCATGCGCCCCACCTTCTTCGGGAACAGGTGCGCGTAGGTGCCGCCCAGCTCGGTGCCGTAGGAGATGCCGAAGTAGTTCATCCTGGGGTCGCCGAGGGCCTCCCGGATGCGGTCCATGTCACGGGCCGAGTCGGCGGTCGAGACATGGGCCATGAGCTTTCCGGCGTCTCTCCGGCAGCCCTTGCCGAAGTCGGCGGCGTCCCGCAGGTACGCCTTCTCCTCGCCGGGGGTGTCCGGGGTGAGGTCCACCGACTCGGCCGCCTGGATCGCCTTGTCGCCCCGGCAGCGCACCCCCTCGCTGGCGCCGACGCCGCGTGGGTCCCAGCTCACCAGGTCGTACCGCTCACGGAGTGAGGAGACGGCCGGGGCGTACGACGGCATCATGGACACGCCGGAGGCACCCGGTCCGCCGAAGTTGAACAACAGCGACCCGACGCGGTCGTCGCCGCGGGCCTTGGCGCGGATCAGTCCCAGCCCGATCGTCTCGCCGTCCGGTTTCGACCAGTCCAACGGCACCTTCAGGGTCGCGCACTGCCATTCAGCGCTCGGTGCGGGCCCGTCGGCGGTGGCCTCGCAGCGTCCCCAGGACAGCCCGCTCCTGTCGTCGTCGGACGGACCGCCCCCGCAGCCCGCGGCCAGCAGGACCGAGGCGGCCGCCAGAGCGGTCCACCGAACCAAGCGTGTCATTGCCCATCCCCCCTCGCCGGCCCTCCGCTCCGTGCCGCGGATGGCGGTCAGGCCATGGTAGGCAGATCCCGCTCCGGCCGTTCCAGCCTGTGGATAACCCTTTGACCTGCGAGTTTGCCGAAATGGCTGGGGATGTCAGGTGCAGACGGTCCCCGTCGGCGGCACCTTCCCGTCCAGCAGATAGCCGTTCACCGCGCCCTGCACGCACCGGTTCTTGCTGTCGTAGGCGCCGTGGCCCTGCCCCCGGTACGTGAGCTCGACGCCGACGCCCTTGCCCAGCGCGTCCACCATCGCCCTCGCGCCCTCGTACGGCGTGGCCGGGTCGCCGGTGTTGCCGACGACCAAGATGGGCGCCGCGCCCGGAGCGCTGACGTCGGGGTGGTCGGCCGCGCCCGGCACGGCCCAGTCGGTGCAGCCGATCATGCCCCAGGCCAGGGAGTCGCCGAACAGGGGTGACGCGGCCCGGAACTGCGGCAGCCGCTGCTCGACATAGGCGGCGTCGTAGCGAGGTTTGGCGTCGGCGCAGCTGATGGCGGTGAAAGCGGCGGTCGAGTTGTCGTACTCGCCGTTCTCGCTGCGGCCGTTCATCGAGTCGGACAGCAGCATCAGGGTGCTGCCGTCGCCGTCGTAGGCCTCCTCCAGGCCGTCGGTGAGGAACTCCCAGAAGTCCTGGGAGTACAGGGCCTGCAAGATGCCGCTGGTCGCGGCCGTCTGGGTCAGCTGGCGCGGGAAGATGCCCGGGATCGGTTTGCGGTCGAGGTCGCTGAGCAGCCGCGCGATACGGTCCTTCACGTCCTGCGCGCTGTCGCCGATCGGGCACTCCTCGGCCTTCGACACACAGTCCTCGGCGAAGTTGTCGAGCGCGAGCTGGAAGCCCTTGGTCTGCCCCAGCGAGCTCTGTTCGGGGTCCTGCGTGGGGTTGACGACGGCGTCGAACACGGCACGGCCGACCCGCTCGGGGAACAGGTGGGCGTAGACGCCGCCCAGTTCGGTGCCGTAGGAGATGCCGAAGTAGTGCAGCTTGTCGTCGCCGAGGACCTGGCGCATCAGGTCCAGGTCCCGGGCCGCGTCGGTGGTGCGCACGTAGGGGAGGACCTTCTTCGAATTCTGCTCGCAGGCGTCGTTGAACTCCTTGGTGCTGTCCAGCAGCTGCGTGCGTTCGGCGGCGTCGTCGGGGGTGCCGTCCTGCTGGAAGTAGGCGTCGAGCTGCTGGTCGTTCTCACAGATCACCGGGTCGCTGCGGCCGACACCCCGAGGGTCGAAGCTGACCAGGTCGTAGCGCGTGCGCAGTTTCTCGTAGTCCTTGGCGAAGGCGGGCAGCGTGGCGACGCCCGAGCCGCCGGGGCCGCCGAAGTTGAAGACGAGCGAGCCGATGCGTTCGTTCCCGGTGCCGGTGGTCCTGACCCTGATCAGTTCGAGGCCGATGGTGTCGCCCTTGGGGTCGCTCCAGTCGAGCGGGGCCTTCATCGTGGCGCACTCCCACTCTCCGTCGTCCGGCAGGGGCGTGGGCGCCGGGCCGCCGCCCTGGGCCTCGTCCGGGGCCGGGCAGGCCTTCCAGCTCAGTTCCTGCCGGGTCACGTCCTCGTCCTTGGCGTCGTCGCCGCACCCCGCCAGCACGGTGGACAGCAACACGGCGGAGGCGGTCAGGACGGTGGCGCGCAGCCGGAGGAGGGTTGGCATGGTTCCATCCTGCGGCGGCCCAGGACCGGGCGCGCGGGGCGCGTGCCGTACGAGGGAGGAGGGTTCAGTGAGGCGTGAGAGCCGCTTCACCGCCGACCTGGGGGGCCGCTGACCGGTACCGTCCCGCCCTGCTCAGAGGGCCTGCTTGCGGGTGAGGTGGTTGAAGGCCAGCCAGCCCGGCAGGACGGGCAGCCACAGCGTCAGCAGACGGAACAGCAGGACCGCCGGTGCCGCCACCTCCTTCGGGAGGCCGACGGCGATCAGACCGACCGTCAGGGTGGCCTCGACCGCGCCCACACCGCCCGGGGTCGGCGCCGCGGACCCGAGGGCGTTGCCCGCGAGGAAGACGACGGCGACGCTGGCGATGCTGATCGAGGTGGACTCGTCGCCGAACGCGCGGATCGAGGCGTCCAGGCACATCACGAAGCAGGCGGTCAGCAGCAGCATGCCGCCGATGCCGGTGACCAGCTTCTGCGGCCGCTGGAGCACGTCCAGCATGCGCGGCACGACACCGGCGAACAGGGACCGCACGCGCGTGGAGACGAACTTCCGCAGGAACGGCACCGACGTCACCACGAGCACCAGCACCGCCACCGTCAGCAGGCCGGCGATGACCGTCCGGGAGGGTGACAGCGACGGCGTCTTCTCGGTGCCGGTCAGATAGCCGAAGGACAGCAGCATCAGGATGTGGCAGCCGAGCCCGAACAGCTGGGACGCGCCGACACTCGCCACCGCGAGGCCCGGCCGCACCCCCGCGCGCTGCAGGAAGCGGGTGTTCAGCGCGACGCCGCCCACCGCCGCCGGAGCGACGATCTTCACGAACGATCCGGCGACCTGCGCCGCCACCGTCCGCAGGAACGGCACCCGCTCGGGGACGAAGCCCAGCAGGGCCATCGCCGCCGCGACGTAGCTGCACATCGAGAACAGCACGGCCGCGGCGACCCAGCCCCACTCGGCGTTCGCGATGAGCGGCCCGAACTCGATGTGGGTGAGCTGCGTCAGCAGGAAGTACGCGCCGATCGCGCCGGCCATGAAACTGATCAGCGTGCGCGGACGCACCCGCTCCAGCCGGGCCGGCTCGACGGGTGCCTGCGGCCTGATCCGCAGCACCGCGTGCCGGATCTGCGTGAGCAGGTCCTCCTCGCGCGCCTCCTCCAGCGCCTCGTCGATCGCCCGCTTCTCGGCCCGCTGCTCCGCCCGTACGGCCTTCTTGTCGCTCTTCTTGCCGGGCTTCTCCAGGACGGGCGCGGACTCTTCCGTCTCCTCCTCCATGCGGGCCTGTTTGGCCTGCCGGGAGGCCTCCAGGACCGCGTCGCGCTCGCGCTGGGCCCGCTCGCGGGCCAGCCTGCGCAGCGTCGCGCGCGTGGAGCGGCTGAGCGCGATGGGCTGGAGCATCGGCAGACAGTCCGCCACCGCGTCGGGGCCGAGCACGCCCACCGCCGAGGCCACCGCCCGCTCGGCGCCCACCCGGAGGCCGAGCGTCACCAGCAGCTGGGAGGTGTCCATGCGCAGCAGCAGGTCGCCGGCCGCGATCTCGCCGACGCGCAGATCGGTGAGGATCACCTTGCCGGAACGATCCACCAGGATGGCGTCCCCCACCAGCCTGCGATGCGCGATGCGCCGCGACTGCAGTGCCTTCACCTGGTGGCAGGTGTCGCGCAGCAGATCGTCGGTGATCTCCTCGTCCGGCAGCGAGTCGAGGGTGCGTCCGCCGCTGTGCTCGTAGACGAGCATCACCGCGTCGGGGCCGAGCTCGGAGGTGGCGATCAGCTTGGGCGCGTTGGCGCCGGCCGCGATCGCCGCGTACGCCAGCAGCGCCTCCTGCTCCAGGGCCTGCCGCAGCGACTGGAGGCTGCTGCGGGTGGCGAAGCCGCGCAGGGTGAGGTTGCGCCAGGCGCGGTAGAAGAAGCCCTGCGCCTGCTGCTCGCGGTCGACGACCGTCACGTCGAGGGGCGGGCCGTCCTCCAGGGTGACGAAGTAGCGGCGGCCCCGGTCGCCGGTGTCCGGGTTGTCGGAGGTGTCCTCGCGCGAGGCGCTGACCGGGCGGAAGCCGACGGTCCGCAGGCCGGCCATCAGGGTCTGCCCGGTGGGCCGGACATTGGGCGAGCCGACGGCGTACAGCGTGCCGTAGGCCACGGTCCAGCCGATCAGCACGGTCAGGATGATCGAGAACGGCGTCGTGTACCCGGTGACGAGCATGGAGAAGGCGTCGAGGAGCAGCACGACCCACAGCACCGCGCGCCAGCGCGGTCTGCGGGACATGCCGACGGCCGTCATGTAGGCGATGACCGGCGCCAGGTACCCGTGCACGGGGTCGGTCAGCGCGTGGATGTCGCCGGGGGAGGGCTGGGTCAGCGCCTCCTGGATCGAGTCGGGCGCGGCCCGGGCCACCCACAGGTCCGTGGCGAGGGTCACACCGTGGGCGAGGACCGCGGCCAGTACGCCGTCGGCGATCCGCAGTCCGTCCCGTTTGATCAGGCGCTCGATGGCGAAGGCCACCGGCACCAGCAGGATCGCGATGCTGGAGGCCAGCCCCGCGATCTTGATGAGCAGGTCGGGCGCCTGCCCGGTGCCCTTGTTGATGTCCTGCTCGAGGCCCGAGGTGGTGCCGTGCGCGAACGCGGCGATCCCGATCAGGAGCGCGACCGCGAGCACCCCCACCAGCAGGCGCATCAGGTCGGAGGGACGGTGCACGCGCGCGGGGAGCAGCGGTTCGTCGCCCTCCACCTCGTCGATGTGCGCGAACTCCGGCTCCCGCGCGGGTGCGCGGGTCTTCTTCGCGGCCGTTCTGCGACGGTCCTCCGGAGTGCCCGGGCGCGACGCAGCGTCAGGGGTGCCCTCCGTGTCCTCGGGGTGCGCGCCCTGCTGCTTCATCGTCTCTTCTTGGTCTCGTATCACCGGTCACCGCCCGCACGATGGTGGCATGCCGCACCGGCACACGGGGCATTCAGGGTGCACATGCGGGGGCGGACAGTCTGCCCGACGCGCTCCCGCCGCGCGCGGGAAACGCCCGGGAGCGCGCCCGGCCCGTTGTCGGTGGGGTGGGGCAGGATGGGGCGGATGAGTGAGCAGAGGAGCCCTGAGGGGGGCCGGTACGAGGACGAGCCCGCGCAAGCGCTGCCCGAGTACGCCGAGCGGGTCCTCGACGTCGCCGACCTGATCCCGCCCGGCCGTGTCATGACCTACGGGGACGTCGCCGAGTGGCTGGAGCAGGGCGGTCCGCGCCAGGTCGGCCGTGTGATGGCGCTCTACGGGGGAGCCGCTCCGTGGTGGCGGGTCGTCCGCGCGGACGGCGTCCTGCTGCCGGGCCACGAACAGCGGGCTCTCGCCCACTACCGGGCGGAGGGCACACCCCTGAAGGCCGCGAGCCGCGCCGCCGAGGGCCACCTGCCGCGCATCGACATGAGACGGGCGCGGTGGGACGGCGGTGATCGCGCGGAGGGTCACACCTGACAGCTTCCGCCATCGGACGGTCTCCCGTGTGACCCGTGATCCGTACGGGGGAATCGGGGCACACCGGGGCCATGACGTACGTTCGTGAGGCGAGGGGCATGCGTGCCACGAGCGTCGCGAGGGGCCAGCGGGAAGAAGGGGAAGCCCTGCTTCCGCCTCACCCGGCGGCGTAGCGTCGGCTGTGCGCGCCCCCGTCACCCCGCGGTCACCGCCCGCCACGCGCGGTGGCCCGCCACCCAGCACTTCCACCAGAACCGGCGAACCACGTGAGCTCCTCTTCCTCCACCAGCGGCCTGTCGCACCCCCGGGTGCGGCGGGGGAACAGTGGCGCTTACCGACTGGTACGTACCCCTCCCGCTCGGGTGGACCCCCCTCTCCTGGACGCCGCACAGCGCTCCGTGGTTGACCACACGTCCGGTCCGCTGCTCGTCCTCGCAGGTCCGGGCACCGGCAAGACCACGACGCTGGTCGAGTCCGTGACCGAGCGGATCGCCCGCGGCGGGGATCCCGAGCGCATCCTGGTGCTGACGTTCAGCCGCAAGGCCGCCGTCGAACTGCGGGACCGCATGGCCCTGCGGACCGGGGCGGCCCGTGCTCCCAGGGCGACCACCTTCCACTCGTTCTGCTACGCCCTGGTCCGCGCCCACCAGGACAGCGACCTGTTCGTGGAGCCCCTGCGGCTGCTGTCCGGCCCCGAGCAGGACGTCTCGGTGCGGGAACTGCTCGCGGGGCAGATCGACCTGGAACGCCTCGGGCTCGCACACGTGCGCTGGCCCGACGAACTGCGCGCCTGCCTGACCACCCGCGGTTTCGCCGACGAGGTCCGCGCGGTCCTCGCGCGCAGCCGTGAGCTGGGCCTCGGCCCCGACGCCCTGGACGCCTTCGCCCGCCGCACGGGACGGCCCGACTGGCGCGCCGCGGCCGCCTTCCTCGCCGAATACCTCGACGTGCTCGACCTCCAGGGCGTGATCGACTACGCGGAACTCGTCCACCGCGCGGTGCTCCTCGCCCGCCGTCGCGAGGTCGCCGCCTGGCTCGCCGCCCGGTACGACGCCGTCTACGTCGACGAGTACCAGGACACGGACCCCGCCCAGGTACGGCTGCTGCACGCCCTGGCCGGCGGCGGGCGCACGCTCGTGGCCTTCGGCGACCCCGACCAGTCGATCTACGCGTTCCGCGGCGCCGACGTGAACGGCATCCTGGACTTCCCGCACGCCTTCCCGCGCGCGGACGGCCGCCCCGCCCCCGTCGCGGTGCTGCGCACGTCCCGCCGCTCCGGCGCGGGCCTGCTCGCCGCCACCCGGCTGCTCACCCAGCGCATGCCCCTGACCCGCCTGCCCGCCGAGAAGGTCCGCGCCCACCGCGAACTGGCCCCCGTGCGGGACGGCGGCCGCGTCGAGGCGTACACCTACCCGACGGCCGGGACGGAGCTGGACAACATCGCCGACATCCTCCGCAGGGCCCATCTGGCAGACGGCGTCCCGTGGCGGGACATGGCCGTCCTGGTGCGTGCCGGGTCCCGCACCATCCCGACGCTCCGCCGCGCCCTCTCGGCGGCGGGCGTCCCCGTGGACGTCGACGGTGACGATCTGCCCCTGCGGCACGAACCGGCGGTGGCACCGCTGCTGACGGCGTTGCGGGCGGTGGCCGAGGCCGAGGCGGGGTCCTCCACCGGGGCCCGGGAGGCCGATCCCGCCGGTCCACAGGAGACTGAGACCGAGGCCGGTGACGGGCCGCGTGACGCTTCTCGTGGGCCGCAGGAGGCCGAGGCCGGTGACGGGCTGCGTGACGCTTCTCGTGGGCCGCAGGAGGCCGAGGCCGGTGACGGGCTGCGTGACGCTTCTCGTGGGCCGCAGGAGACCGAGGCCGGTGACGGCCCGCGTGGCGATCCTCGTGGGCCGCAGGAGACCGACGGCTCCGGGTCCCCCGAGGGTGTGCCTCCCGCGCACCCCCAGGGCAGCACCTGCTGGCTGGACACCGAAACCGCCCTCACCCTCCTGACGTCCCCCCTCGCGAGCATGGACGCCGCCGACCTGCGCCGCCTCGGGCGCGCCCTGCGCGACGAGGAGCGCGCCGCCGGCAACCCGCTGCCGCCCCCCTCCGACGTACTGCTCGCACAGGCTCTCGCCGAGCCGGAGCGGCTCGCCGTGCACGACCCCACGTACGCGCGTGGCGCCCAGCGCCTCGGCGCGCTGCTCCGCAAGGCCCGCGAGCGCCTGGCCGGCGGCGGCACGGCCGAGGAGGCGCTGTGGGACCTGTGGGAGGGCACGCCCTGGCCCACGCGCCTGGAGCGGGCCGCCCGCCGCGGCGGCGCCGCCGGGCGCAACGCGGACCGCGACCTGGACGCCGTGTGCGCCCTGTTCGCCACCGCCGCCCGCGCCGAGGAGCGCACCGGCGGCCGGGGCACCCTGAACTTCCTGGCGGAGATCGACGCCGAGGACATCGCCGCCGACACCCTCACACGGCGTGCCGTACGCCCCGACGCCGTCCGCCTGATGACCGCGCACCGATCCAAAGGTCTGGAGTGGCGCCTGGTGGTCGTCGCCGGCGTCCAGGAGGGCCTGTGGCCCGACCTGCGCCGCCGCGGCTCCCTCCTGGAGGCCGACCGCATCGGCCGCGACGGACTCGCCGAACCGCTCACCCCCGGCGCACTGCTCGCCGAGGAGCGCCGCCTGTTCTACGTGGCCGCCACACGCGCGCGTGAACGCCTCGTGGTCACCGCGGTCAAGGCCCCCGCGGACGACGGCGACCAGCCCTCCCGCTTCCTGACCGAGCTCGGCGTCGAACCGAAGGACGTCACGGGCCGCCCGCGCCGCCCGCTGTCCGTCGCGGCGCTCGTCGCCGAACTGCGCGCCACCACCGTCGACCCGCGCGTCTCCGACGCGCTCCGGGAGGCCGCCGCCCGTCGTCTGGCCCGGCTCGCCGCCCTCGCCGACGAGGACGGCCGCCCCCTGGTGCCGTCCGCGCACCCCTACCGCTGGTGGGGCATGTTCGAGCCGACCGAGTCCAAGGTGCCGCTGCGCGACCGCGACCAGCCCGTCGTGCTCTCCGGCAGCGCCCTCGACCAACTGGCCAACACCTGCGCCCTGCAGTGGTTCCTCGGACGCGAGGTGAAGGCCGACGCGCCCGCGACCACCGCCCAGGGCTTCGGCAACGTGGTGCACGTCCTCGCCGACGAGGTCGCCTCCGGGCACACCCCGGCCGACCTCACCGTCCTCATGGAACGCCTCGACTCCGTGTGGAACGCGCTGGCCTTCGACGCGCCGTGGAAGTCGGCCCAGGAGAAGGACAACGCGCGCGTGGCGCTCGAACGCTTCCTGCAGTGGCACGTCATGAACCGCACCGGACGCACCCCCGTCGCCAGCGAGCACGACTTCGACGTCACCCTCGAGGCGGGCGACTACCGGGTGCGCATCCGCGGCCAGATGGACCGGGTCGAGGCGGACGGCGACGGCCGCGCCTACGTGGTGGACTTCAAGACCGGCAAACAGGCGCCCAGTTCCAAGGAGGTGGAGCGCCACCCGCAGCTCGCCGTCTACCAGCTGGCCGTCCGCGAGGGTGCCGTCGACGACGCCTTCGACGGTGTGCGTCCCGAGCCGGGCGGCGCCGAACTCGTCCACCTCCGGCAGGGAGCCGCCAAGCGGGACGGCGGCGAGGGCCTGCCCAAGGTGCAGGCCCAGGAGCCGCTGGAGGGGGAGTGGGTGGGCGACCTGCTCGCCACCGCCGCCGGGAAGGTCCTCGACGAACGCTTCACACCGACCGCCGGGCAGCACTGCACGCACTGCGCGTTCCGGGCCTCGTGCAGCGCGCGCCAGGAGGGGCGTCACGTCGTCGAGTGAGGTATCGCACCACCTGTGCTGACCAGCGCTTCTCCTGTCCCGGAGGCCGGTTCGGTCACCCACTGTCAGTGGCCGCCGCTAGCCTTTCGATGTGCCCGCCCGTATCACCGATCCCGAACAGCTCAAGGAGCTCCTCGGCATCCCGTTCACCCCGGAGCAGACGGCCTGCATCACCGCGCCGCCCGCCCCACAGGTGATCGTCGCCGGAGCCGGCTCGGGCAAGACGACGGTGATGGCGGCCCGCGTGGTGTGGCTGGTCGGCACCGGCCAGGTCGCCCCCGAGCAGGTGCTCGGCCTCACCTTCACCAACAAGGCCGCCGCCGAACTCGCCGAGCGCGTCCGCAAGGCGCTCGTCAAGGCCGGCGTCACCGACCCGGACGCCATCGACCCGGACAACCCGCCGGGCGAGCCGGTGATCTCCACCTACCACGCCTTCGCGGGCCGTCTGCTGACCGACCACGGCCTGCGCATCGGTCTCGAGCCCACGTCCCGGCTGCTCGCCGACGCCACCCGCTTCCAGCTCGCCGCACGCGTCCTGCGCGAGGCCCCCGGGCCCTACCCGGCCCTGACCCGCTCCTTTCCCGACCTGGTCGGCGACCTCCTCGCCCTGGACGCCGAACTCGCCGAGCACCTCGTACGCCCCGAGGCCCTGCGCGCGTACGACGCCCGGCTGCTGCTGACCCTGCGGGGCGCCAAGCTCAGCAACGCCGATCTGCGCAAGGTCCCCGAAGCGGCCGCCGCCCGGCGGGAACTGGCCGAACTGGTCACCCGCTACCGGGCCGCCAAACGCGAGCGGGACCTGATCGACTTCGGTGACCAGATCGCCCTGTCGGCCCGCCTCGCCGGGATCCCCGAGGTGGGCCGCCTCCTGCGCGAGGAGTTCCGGGTGGTCCTGCTCGACGAGTACCAGGACACGTCCGTCGCCCAACGCGTCCTCCTGGCAGGCCTCTTCGGCGAGGGCACCGGCCACCCGGTCACCGCGGTCGGCGACCCCTGCCAGGCGATCTACGGCTGGCGCGGTGCCTCCGTCGCCAACCTCGACGACTTCCCCGAGCACTTCGCCCACGCCGACGGCCGCCCCGCGACCCGCCAGGCGCTCAGCGAGAACCGCCGCAGCGGCGGCCGCCTCCTCGACCTCGCCAACGGCCTCGCGGAACCCCTGCGCGCGCTGCACGCGGGCGTGGAGGCCCTCCGCCCCGCCCCCGGCGCCGAGCGCGACGGCACGGTCCGCTGTGCCCTGCTGCGCACCCACGCCGAGGAGATCGACTGGGCCGCCGACTCCGTCGCCCACCTCGTGCGGACCGGTACGGCACCGGGCGAGATCGCCGTCCTGTGCCGCACGGCCACCGATTTCGCGGAGATCCAGGGCGCCCTGGTCGCCCGGGACATCCCGGTCGAGGTCGTCGGCCTGTCCGGGCTGCTGCACCTGCCCGAGATCGCCGACCTCGTCGCCGTCTGCGAGGTCCTCCAGGACCCCGGCGCCAACGCCTCCCTGGTGCGCCTGCTCACCGGCCCCCGCTGGCGCATCGGCCCGCGCGACCTCGCCCTGCTGGGGCGGCGCGCACGGTTCCTCGTGGCCCACGCGCGCGTGGCGGACGACGACGACCAGGACCGCCGTCTCGCCGAGGCCGTCGAAGGGGTCGACCCCTCCGAGGTGATCTCCCTCGCCGACGCCCTCGACACGTTCCTGGAAACCCCGCTGGACGGCCGCGGGGACGACGACGGACTGCCGTTCTCGTCCGACGCGCGCGTGCGCTTCGCCCGGCTGGCCACCGAACTGCGCGAGCTGCGCCGCTCCCTGGCCGACCCGCTGATGGACGTCCTGCACCGCGTCCTCGCCGTCACCGGCCTGGAGGTGGAACTGTCGGCGTCCCCGCACGCCCTGGCCGCCCGCCGCCGCGAGACCCTGTCCAACTTCCTCGATGTCGCCGCCTCCTTCGCCGCCGGCGACCACGAGGCGACCCTGCTGGCCTTCCTCGGCTTCCTGCGCACCGCCGCCCAGTACGAGAAGGGGCTCGACAACGCCCTGCCCGGCGGGGAGAACACCGTCAAGGTGCTCACCGCGCACAAGTCCAAGGGCCTGGAGTGGGACGTCGTGGTCGTCCCCGGCCTGGTCACCGGCACTTTCCCCAGCA
The DNA here is from genome assembly GCF_042733745.1 of Streptomyces sp. NPDC059696. Classification (NCBI taxonomy): domain Bacteria; kingdom Bacillati; phylum Actinomycetota; class Actinomycetes; order Kitasatosporales; family Streptomycetaceae; genus Streptomyces; species Streptomyces sp. NPDC059696. The sequence goes on along the minus strand of NZ_JBHWFG010000026.1, from coordinate 90,741 downwards.
GCCAGGGCCGCGAGAAGTGGACCTCCCAGGGCAAGGTCCTGCCGCACGGGCTGCGCGGCGACGCCGACACCCTCCCCGACGTGGCCTCCTGGGACGCCAAGGGCCTGAAGGCCTTCCACGAGGCCATGAAGGACCACCAGCACACCGAGGAACTCCGCCTCGGTTACGTCACCTTCACCCGCCCACGCTCCCTCCTCCTGGGCTCCGGCCACTGGTGGGGTCCGACCCAGAAGAAGCGCCGCGGGCCGTCCGCGTTCCTCCAGGCTCTCTACGAGCACTGCGAGGCCGGGTACGGCGAGATCGAGGCCTGGGCGGACGAACCCGCCGAGGACGAGGAGAACCCGGCCCTGCACCGGGCGACGGCCGACCAGGTGTGGCCCCTGCCCCTGGACGAGGCGGCCCTGGCCCGCCGCCGCGCGGCCGCCGAGACCGTCCTGGCCCACCTGGCGGACCTGGCCTCCCAGGAGGACGGGCGTCCCGCGGCCACGCACGACCCGGACGCCGCCGACGACCCGGAGTGGCCGGCACCCCCCGAGGACGACGCGCCGGCCCACGAAGAGCCTCCGTACGACGCACCCGACCCGTACGACGCACCCGACCCGTTCGGCGAGCCCGACGCGTTCGGCGGGGACGCGTACGGAGAGCCCGACCCGTTCGACGATCCGGCCTCGCTCGGCGAGGGCCCGTTCGACGGTCCGGGTTCCTTCGGCGAGGAGCCCTTCGACGGTCCTGACCCGTACGGTGAGGACCCCTTCGACGAGGGCGGTTCCTTCGAGGAGGCCCCCCGCGAGAACGCCCACGACGCAGACCCGGCCGGTGGTGACGCCCGGGGCGCGACCCGCCCCACCGTCCCCCATCAGGCCGCCCCGCCGGAGCCCCAGGCCGCCCGCCCGCACCCCAGGACCCCCGGGCACCCGGCTCCCCGGAACCGGAGCCGGGACCATGAGCGCCTCACCCCGGAGGAGGCCCGTACCGTCGCCTCCTGGGACCGCGATCTCGACGCCCTCACCGGCGAGCTCCTGCGGGCCCGCGACGGCGTCACCGACGTCCCCCTCCCCGCGTCGCTGTCGGCCTCCCAGCTGCTGCGCCTCGCCGCCGACCCGGACGGCTTCGCCCAGGAGCTGGCGCGTCCCATGCCCCGCCCGCCCCAGCCCGCGGCCCGCCGCGGCACCCGCTTCCACGCCTGGGTGGAGGCCCGCTTCGAAGAGCTCATGCTGCCCCTGCTGGAGCCGGAGGAGCTGCCCGGCGGCGACGCCGAGATCGCCGACGAAAGGGACCTGGAAGCCCTCAAGGAAGCCTTCGAGCGCACCCCGTACGCGCACCGCACGCCCTACCGGGTGGAGGCCCCCTTCCAGCTCGAGATCGCCGGCCGGATCGTCCGGGGCCGCATCGACGCCGTCTACAAGGAGGGCGAAGGGCAGGACGCGACGTACGAGATCGTCGACTGGAAGACCAACCGCTCCCGTACCGCCGACCCGCTGCAGCTCGCCGTCTACCGCCTGGCCTGGGCCGAGCAGCGGGGCGTCCCGCCGGAGTCGGTCACGGCGGCATTCCTGTACGTGCGCAGCGGGGAGGTCGTCCGGCCCGAGCTGCCGGACCTCGCCGCCCTGGAGCGGCTGCTGCTGGAGGACCCGTCCGGCGGGGAGACCGGTGCGCGGAGGGGGGCGGAGGCCGGTGAGGAACCGCACTCCGAGGACGTCGGCGCGGGCCGATAGGCTCGTGACCATGAGCCAGACCCCGGACAGCGTCGTCCGTACGTACATCCAGCAGCACCGCGCCGCCTTCCTCGACGACCTCGCCGAGTGGCTGCGCATCCCGTCGGTGTCCGCCCAGCCGGACCACGCGCCCGACGTACGACGCAGCGCCGACTGGCTCGCCGCCAAGCTGAAGGAGACCGGATTCCCGACGGCCGAGGTCTGGCAGACCCCGGGCGCCCCCGCGGTCTTCGCCGAGTGGCCCTGCGACGATCCGCAGGCGCCCACGGTGCTGGTCTACGGCCACCATGACGTGCAGCCCGCCGCCCGCGAGGACGGCTGGGACAGCGAACCCTTCGAGCCGGTCGTGCGCGGGAACCGCCTCTACGCGCGCGGGGCGGCCGACGACAAGGGGCAGGTCTTCTTCCACACCCTCGGCGTGCGCGCCCACCTCGCCGCCACCGGCCGCACCACCCCGGCGGTGCACCTGAAGCTGCTGATCGAGGGCGAGGAGGAGTCCGGCTCCCCGCACTTCCGGGACCTGGTCGAGCAGTACGCCGAGCGGCTCGCCGCCGACGCCGTGATCGTCTCCGACACCGGCATGTGGGCGGAGGACACCCCCACGGTGTGCACCGGCATGCGCGGCCTCGCCGAGTGCGAGATACGCCTGCACGGCCCCGACCAGGACATCCACTCCGGCTCGTTCGGCGGCGCGGTGCCCAACCCGGCCACGGCCGCCGCCCGCCTGGTCGCCGCCCTGCACGACGAGCACGCGCGCGTGGCGATCCCCGGCTTCTACGACGGCGTCGTCGAACTCACCGACCGCGAGCGCGAGCTCCTCGCCGAGCTGCCCTTCGACGAGCAGCAGTGGCTGCGCACGGCCAAGTCGTACGCCGCCCAGGGGGAGGCCGGGTACACCACCCTGGAGCGGATCTGGGCCCGCCCCACCGCCGAGGTCAACGGCATCGGCGGCGGCTACCAGGGCCCCGGCAGCAAGACGATCATTCCCTCCTCCGCCCTGGTGAAGCTGTCCTTCCGCCTGGTGGCGGGCCAGGACCCCGGCCATGTCGAGAAGGCCGTCCGCGCCTGGGCGGAGCAGCAGGTGCCGCCCGGGATCCGCTGCGACATCACGTTCAGCGGGGCCACCCGCCCGTGCCTGACGCCGCTGGACCACCCCGCCCTCCGGTCGGTCACCCGCGCCATGGGCCGTGCCTTCGAGCAGCCGGTCCGCTTCACGCGCGAGGGCGGCTCCGGCCCGGCTGCCGACCTTCAGGACGTCCTCGGCGCCCCGGTGCTGTTCCTGGGCATCTCCGTCCCCTCCGACGGCTGGCACGCCCCGAACGAGAAAGTCGAGCTCGACCTGCTCCTCAAGGGCGTCGAGACCACCGCGTACCTGTGGGGTGACCTCGCCGAGAACTGGCGCCATGCGCCCTGAGCGCCCCGTTCCGGCCGGTCCGGTCAGGCGTGCGGGGCACACTGGAAGCGCCGCCCCGCACCGATCGAGCCCGCCGGACCCGGTCGCCGCCCGCCGTACGTCCCACTGAACCGCCCGCCGAACCCGACCGTTGCACCGGGGAGTTGGAAACACCCGTGACCACCTGGACCGACCACAACGCCGACCGCCCCATCTCGCTCACCGCCCCGAGCGGCATCGACCGGGCCGCCCACCACCGGCTCGACGAGGCCTGGCTCGCGGCGGCGTGGAGCCACCCGACGACGCGCTGCTTCGTGGTCTCCGGCGGACAGGTCCTCATCGACGAGACGGCCGACGGGCGCACCGAACTCGTCATGACCCCCTCCTTCGAGGCCCCCCTCACCGAGGCACACCGCTACTTCCTCGGCATCGACGAGGACGGCGTCAGCTACTTCGCCCTCCAGAAGGACGCCCTGCCCGGACGGATGGACCAGTCCGCGCGTCCGGCCGGCCTGCGCGAGGCGGGCGCACTGCTGTCGGCCCGCGACGTGGGCCTCATGGTGCACGCGGTGGGCCTGGAGAACTGGCAGCGCACGCACCGCTTCTGCTCGCGCTGCGGCGAGCGCACCGTCATCGCCGCCGCCGGGCACATCCGCCGCTGCCCGGCCTGCGGCGCGGAGCACTACCCGCGCACGGACCCTGCCGTGATCATGGCCGTGACCGACGAGGACGACCGCCTCCTGCTCGGCCGCCAGGTCCACTGGCCCGAGGGCCGCTTCTCGACGCTGGCGGGCTTCGTCGAGCCCGGCGAGTCCATCGAGCAGTCGGTGCGGCGCGAGGTCCTCGAGGAGGTCGGCGTCAGCGTCGGCCAGGTCGAGTACGTCGCCAGCCAGCCCTGGCCCTTCCCGTCCAGCCTCATGCTGGGCTTCATGGCCCACGCCACCTCCACCGAGATCGAGGTCGACGGCGACGAGATCCACGAGGCCCGCTGGTTCTCCCGCGAGGAGCTGCACGCCGCCTTCGAGTCGGGCGAGGTGCTCCCGCCCTACGGCATCTCCATCGCGGCCCGCCTGATCGAACTCTGGTACGGCAAGCCGCTCCCTACGCGGAGTGTCATCTGACCGCGGCCGCGAAGGACCGTGGTGAGGGCCGGACGCGAGAAGGCGGCCCCTGAGCTGTCTCAGGGGCCGCCTTCCGCGCACGGGTGCACGGCGACTAGGCGCCGATCTTCTGCTTCACCTGGGCAAGCGAGGGGTTGGTGAGCGTCGAGCCGTCCGCGAACAGAACGGTGGGCACCGTCTGGTTTCCGCCATTCGCCTTCTCGACGAACGCCGCGGACTCCGGGTCCTGCTCGATGTTGATCTCGGTGTACGCGATGCCCTCGCGGTCCATCTGGCTCTTCAGCCGGCGGCAGTAGCCGCACCACGTGGTGCTGTACATCGTCACAGTGCCCAGCATGTCTCTCGTGCTCCTCAGGTGGCTCGGGGTGGGTGCTCGCAGTGACAGAACGTATGGGAAGGGTCCGCCATTCCCGGACACGGGGCCCGGCCCGACGTGACGCCTGCCGCATTCGTACGACTATCAGTGCCCGCCTGTGGACAACCGACGCTGCCGTCTCGCGCGACCTGGCAGCATGGCCGTGTGACAGCAGCAACGCACTCCACCCTGTTCCCGCAGGTACCGGACTCCGCCGACGCCGTGCTCGAGGGGCTCGACCCCGAGCAGCGCGAGGTGGCCACGGCCCTGCACGGTCCGGTGTGCGTCCTGGCGGGCGCGGGCACGGGCAAGACCCGGGCGATCACCCACCGCATCGCCTACGGAGTACGCGCAGGCATCCTGCACCCGTCCAGCGTCCTCGCCGTCACCTTCACCAACCGTGCCGCCGGAGAGATGCGCGGCCGGCTGCGCCAGCTCGGCGCGGCCGGCGTCCAGGCCCGTACGTTCCACTCGGCCGCCCTGCGCCAGCTCCAGTACTTCTGGCCGAAAGCGGTCGGCGGCTCCATGCCCCGGCTCGTCGACCGCAAGATCCAGCTCGTCGCCGACGCTGCGGCCGCCTGCCGCATCCGGCTCGACCGCGGCGAGCTGCGGGACGTCACCGCCGAGATCGAATGGTCCAAGGTCACCCAGACCGTCCCCGCCGACTACGCGCCCGCCGCCGCCAAGGCGGGCCGCGAGTCCCCTCGCGACCCGGCCGAGATCGCCCAGCTCTACGCCGCCTACGAGGACGTCAAGCGCGAGCGGTCCGTCATCGACTTCGAGGACGTGCTGCTGCTGACCGTGGCCGTCCTGCAGGACCGTCACGACATCGCGGAGCAGATCCGCGCCCAGTACCAGCACTTCGTGGTCGACGAGTACCAGGACGTCAGCCCCCTCCAGCAGCGTCTGCTGGAACTGTGGCTGGGGGAACGGGACAGCCTGTGCGTGGTCGGGGACGCCAGCCAGACGATCTACTCGTTCACCGGAGCCACCCCGGACCACCTGCTCGACTTCCGCACCCGCCACCCCGGTGCCACCGTCGTCAAGCTCGTCCGTGACTACCGCTCCACCCCGCAGGTCGTCCACCTCGCCAACGGCCTCCTCGCCCAGGCCCGGGGCCGGGCCGCCGACCACCGTCTGGAGCTCGTCTCCCAGCGCGCCGCGGGACCCGAGCCGGTCTACACCGAGTACACCGACGAGCCCGCCGAGGCGGAAGGCGCGGCCCGCCGCATCCGCGAACTCATCGACTCGGGGGTCCCGGCCTCCGAGATCGCCATCCTGTTCCGGACGAACGCCCAGTCCGAGACCTACGAGCAGGCCCTCGCCGACGCCGCCGTGCCCTACCAGCTGCGCGGCGCCGAGCGGTTCTTCGACCGCCCCGAGGTGCGCAAGGCGGGCATCGCCCTGCGCGGCGCGGCTCGCTTCGGCGGCAACGACTCTCTTCTCGACGACGCCGTCGACCTCCCTTCCCAGGTACGTGCCGTGCTGTCGGGAGAGGGCTGGACGAGCCAGCCACCGGCAGGCTCGGGCGCGGTCAGGGAACGCTGGGAGTCCCTGGCCGCCCTGGTGCACCTCGCCCAGGACTTCGCCGCCGCCAAGCCGGGCGCCACCCTGGCGGACCTCGTCGCCGAACTCGACGAACGGGCCAATGCCCAGCACGCCCCCACCGTGCAGGGCGTCACCCTCGCCTCCCTGCACTCGGCCAAGGGTCTGGAGTGGGACGTCGTCTTCCTGGTGGGCGTGGCCGAGGGCATGATGCCGATCACCTACGCGAAGACCGACGAGCAGATCGAGGAGGAGCGCCGCCTGCTGTATGTCGGTGTCACCCGCGCGCGCGAGCGCCTCCATGTCTCCTGGGCGCTCTCCCGCTCACCCGGGGGCCGCCCCAATCGCCGTCCGAGCCGATTCCTCGACGGACTGCGTCCTGGTTCGACACCGACCATGGGGCGCGCCACAGCCGGCGGGGCGGGCGGCATCGAGCGCGGAATTCCCGGAACCAGGGGTTCCGCCCCGAGGAGGGTGCAGCGAGTTCCCGCCCGCTGCCGGGTCTGCGGCCGCACGCTGACCGACGCCGGCGAGATGAAGCTGATGCGCTGCGACGACTGCCCCTCCGACATGAACGAGGGACTGTTCGAGCGGCTGCGGGAGTGGCGCGCCGACCAGGCGCGCAGCAGCGGCCAGCCCGCCTTTTGCGTGTTCACGGACAGGACTCTGATGGCCATCGCCGAGTCCGCCCCCGACGACGAGCGCGAGCTCGCCCGCATCCCGGGCGTGGGGATGCGCAAGCTCACCCGTTACGGGGCCGACGTACTGGCCATCTGCGCAGGCCAGTCAGGCGCGGGGAGCACGGATCGGGACTGACACGAACTCGTCGAAAAAATAGTTTGCGCATGCCCCAGCAATCCCCATAGGTTCTTAGGCACGAGAGCAGCGGCCTTCTCGGAGGCCCTGATTCCGTGTTGTACTTGCATATCCGTCGGACTGGTTCATCCAGTCCCCCGAGACGCCGAGAGGAGGCGAGTCCAGTGATCAGCATCAACACCAGCTCCGTCAGCACCGTGAAAATGACCGATCGCTCGGCCGTCTCCGCGTGCATGCTCGGCGTTTCGAACCTGGGCACCGGTCTGTCCGGCATTCGTGCCGTCCGTCCGGCGTCCTCCTCCGTTGCTCCCGCGGGCCTTCCCGTTCGTGAGCGCAATGAGCGACCGACCAAGGCACTGGAAGCGGCAGTAGCGGCACAGGCACAGGCCTATGCCTTTACGGCGACCGGTGCCGGATTCCGGAAGCAGACGACGCAGCACCACCAGATGTGGGCCTTCCGTGGGCCAGAACCCTGGAGTGATCCAGCCTGATCATCGATCAGGCCGGCGCCTTCAGGGCCGCGGAACCCCATCCGGGATCCGCGGCCCTTCTGTTTGTCCCTGAACAGGGATGACAGACCGAAGGAGCCTCGGGACAAGAAAAGAACCCGGTACCACCACCCTTCGGCCAACAGGCCGGCACGAGCAGACGAGGAAGACGAACCGTGCAACTCGAAGCGCACGCCCCGTCCGTACCGCCTTCCGACACGATCCCCAAGCCCGGCTCCACGGAGGACCCCGCCTTGACCCCGCTCACCGCGCTCACCGCGCTCGACGACGCCATCGAGAACCTCGGCGTACCCGTCCCGTGCCGTTCCTACGACCCGGAGGTCTTCTTCGCCGAGTCGCCCGCGGACGTCGAGTACGCCAAGTCCCTCTGCCGCACCTGCCCGCTGGTCGAGGCCTGCCTCGCCGGCGCCAAGGAGCGGCGTGAGCCCTGGGGCGTCTGGGGTGGCGAGCTGTTCGTCCAGGGTGTCGTCGTCGCCCGGAAGCGGCCGCGTGGCCGCCCGCGCAAGAACCCGGTCACGGCATGAACACCGCAGGAACGATCGACCGCCCCCTCACGCACGACCCCCAGAAGCAGGCCCCGATGAAGCCGTCCACGTACGAGCCCGCCGGCTCCGCAACCCAAGACTTCACCATCAGCGGCGCGAAGGACTCGCGTCAGAACAGGACCCGAGAGATGCAACTCATTCCAGAAGCCATGGCTCGCGCGCATATGCGCGAGCGACTGCAGGAGGCGGAGAGGGACCGCCTGGCCGTGCGCCTGGTGGCCGCCCGCCGCATGCAGCGCAGGGCGGAGCGCGCCTCGCTGCGTGCCCGCCGCGCGCTCGCCATGGCGGTCATGCAGTAATCCGCCGCACTGAAGCGGGGCTGCCCGGCCCGGACGCCGGGCTGCCGCCGCCGAACTCTCACCGCGGGGGCCGGTCCGTACCGAACGGGCCGGTCCCCGCGGCGCGTTGAGTAGCGCATGAGCGCATGAGGGACGCGTCGCGTTGTACCGACCGGTGGACGCAGCACTTCCGTCGAACCGGGGCGCCGCTCGCCGGGGAAGGGTCGACCGGTACCGCACCGTGAGACCAGGGGCGGGCGTGGGCCCACGCCGCAGCGGTGCGACGAGGGAGCGCGGGCGTTGTGCCCGGCGTGTCGCCGGGCACGGAGCTATCGTCGCCGGATGACGCGCGTCCCTCAGGAGGCAGTGATGACGAGCGCTTCAGAAGGCGGTGACGACGGGTCCGCCGCGAAGCCGCGGCGCTTCGTCTGTGCCCGCTGTGGCACCTCGGCCGAGGTCCTGACCGAAGGTCCGCCCCTCACCTGGACCTACTCCCTGGAGGACGGCGCACCTCGCCACTTCTGCGAAGCCTGCTCCCGGGAGAACCTCCGGTCCATCGAGGGGCGCCTGGACTCCGGCTGGTGGTGAACCCCACGACCTGGGCTCACGCCTGCGCCACTGCCTCCTCGCCATCGGCCGGGTCCTCCGGAACGAACCCCGGCAGCCACTCCTCCAGTTCCTCGCGGAGCCGCACCGCCGCCCCCAGCTGGCACAGCACGCCGATCGTGCTCAGCGTCACACGGTGGATCAGCAGATAGGACGGAGGCAGGTTGAGCCGCTTGCCGAGCTGGTAGGCAGGGGAGCGGGGGTCGGCGACCCGTGCCGCCTGGCTGCGCATCCAGCCCCGCGTGAAGGTGAACTCCTCGACCTGGGCCGGCTCGATGATCGGCAGCAGGTAGTCCATGACGGCGTCCGGGTCCAGCTCTATGGTCTCCTTGACGAACCCCTCCGCGCAGAGGAGCTCGTAGACCGCCTCGGCCTCCCCGTCGAGGGTCATCCGCAGTGACTCGCCGATGGTGGCCGGCAGGCCCCCGGGGAGCCGGTCGACCGTGCCGAAGTCCAGCACGCCGAGGCGCCAGTCGTCCTCACCGTCCGGGCCACCGGGCAGGAGCCGGAAGTTGCCCGGGTGGGGATCGGCGTGCAGCAGCCCTGTGCGGGCGGGGCCGGAGAACAGGAACCGGGCCAGGAGCTGACCGGCACGGTCGCGTTGCTGCTGGGTGCCGTCCGAGATGATCTCCGACAGCGGGATGCCGTCGATCCACTCGGTCACCAGGACCTGGTCCGACTGATGGACCACCTGCGGCACGAGCACGTCCGGGTCGTCCGCGAACTCCTCCGCGTGGGCCTGCTGGGCCTGGGCCTCCAGGCCGTAGTCCAGCTCCTCCGAGACGCGGTCCTTCAGCTCCGCGATCAACGGCTTGATGTCCATGCCGGGGATCAGGGGGCCGAGCAGGCGCGAGAAGCGACTCAGCTGGTTCAGGTCCGACAGCAGGGCCTCGCCCGCGCCCGGGTACTGCACCTTGACCGCCACCTCGCGGCCGTCGTGCCACACCCCCCGGTGGACCTGGCCGATCGAGGCCGCGGCGGCGGGCTTGTCCTCGAACTCCAGGAACAGCTCCTGCCAGCCCTCGCCGAGCCGCTCCTCCAGCACTGTGTGCACGGTCCGGGTCGGCATGGGCGGCGCCGCCTCCTGGAGCTTGGTCAGCGCGGCCCGGTAAGGGCCGGCCACCTCCTCCGGCAGCGCCGACTCGAAGACGGACAGCGCCTGGCCGAACTTCATCGCACCGCCCTTGAGCTCACCGAGCACCTTGAACAGCTGCTCCGCCGTGCGCTGTTGCAGTTCGCGGCCGACGAGCTCGGCGGACTCGCCGACGATCCGCTTGCCGAATCCCCAGGTCGCCCGCCCGGCGATGCCGAGCGGGAGCGCGGCGAGCTTGGCGGTCCGGGTAACCGCCTTCCGGGGAAGATCAGACATGCGCCCTCCAAGTCCCAGCCGGCCGCTCCGCCTCTGCCTCACGGCACTGCTCCGACGGCCGTTGCACAGCCATTGTCTCGTGCGACCCCCCGTCCTCCGAGAGGTGCTCCCCATTTCCTCTCTCCGCAGCTGCACACGAGCACCCCGGATGCGCCCGGAGCGGCCGCGCACGCCAGTCCAGACCAGGGACGGAGCACTCCCAGCGTGCCCCGGCGCTGGAGGGGACCCGGTCGTCGAGGAAAGCGAGCGCATGGGCGGCCGCCAGCCCGGCCACGGTCGTAGCCAGTGTCAGATCACATGGCCGGACCTGCCGCTGCCTGCCGGAGCGCCACTGGGCGACCAGACGCGGCCAGGCCGGGTCGAGATCGGTACGGCCCTCGTGGAGACATCCCGCACACCCCGTCTCGCCGGGCAGGACGAGAGGACCGACGACGCCGGTGCCCTCCACGACCCCGGCGTACAGATGGGGCGTCCCGGCTGCCATCAGCGGCTCGGCGGCGGCCGGGTCCGGCGCGTACACGGCGACATCGTCCCGGGGCGCGAGAACGACAAGGGAGAATCCCGGCTCGTCTTCCTCGGAGGACCCCACTGCCGTCGTGCGGCGCGGCGGCCGGTCCGGGGCCGCTCTGCGCACGGCGCGGCGGGCCGATTCGTCCCTGCGGTCGCCGACGGCGTCCACCGGATGGCCGCCCGGCGCGACGTCCCACGGCTCCACGCAGCCCCCGTCCATCACGTCCACCCGGCCCACGCCCGCGCCGGCCAGCAGCGAGGCCAGCACGGCACCCACCCGGCCCGCCCCTCGGACCTGCACGCGCTGCGAGCGCCGCGCGGCCAGCCGCCCCATGGCTTCGCCCGGGGCCGAGGTCGTCAGGGAGAGGGAGGCCAGATCGGGACGCAGCCGGTCGAGGACGCCCTTCTTCTTCCGCAGGGCGTCGGCGGCGGGCCCGCCCCCGCGGGCGTCGTCCAGCAGCCCGGCCCGCGCGAGCCCCTGCACCAGTCTGTCGACATGACCGTCGGGCAGGTCCATGCGGCGACCCTCCTCGCGCAGCAGCTCAAGCCCGCGCGTGCCGTTCAGCAGGTCCAGGAAGCTGCCCGACGCCAGGTCCATCGGGCCGAGCGTCATCGCGTGTGCCGGTGCCATCCCGAATTGCACGGTCTTCAGGTCGCGCCAGCCGCGCTTGAGCGCGGGTTTCACCATCGGATGCATGACAGGCCCCCGTATGCCGTAGATCGTCCCCGTATGCCGACGGTCGCGATCGCGGGCACGGCCCCTGGTCCTTGGACCGGCCCCGCCGTCGCTTCGCCGACGAGATCCAGCATGCCCAACCCCGCCGCGCGCTGCTGAAAGTTGTCCACAGGTGTGGGGTATTCGTCGTACTGGTCGTACTCGTCGTACCGCTCGCGGGGCCAGGTCGAAAGCGTGCCGGGGCCAGGTCGAAAACGTGCCGGGGCCCGGCCGCACGGATCCGCCGCCCGGCGGCCTGGATCCGACATCCAGTAACCGGGATACGGCGTCCGGCGGCACGGATCCGGCGCTCGTGCCGCACGGACCCCCTCGTGCCGTACGGACCCGTCCGCGCCGTACGGACCCCGGGGGGCGTCCACGCCCGCTCCAACACACCAGCTCATGCGCGTCAGCCGGTACTCACCGGCCCCTACACGCCAGGTCGTACAAATCCGGCGGCCGGGCGGGAGTGGCGGCACCGAACCGTCCAGGAGTCGGGACTTCCCCGTGTGCAGCGGGTAACGTCGGGGCGTGCCCGCCGACCCACTGCACCGCGCCGGAACCGCACAGCGCAGCACGACGAGCCAGCCGCCGAGCGGCTCGAGGGCGAGCGCGATCGAGGTCCGCAGGAGTACCCGCCGACGCAGAACGGTCTCCGCGTACCGCGAGGGCGATCGCACCGTGGTGCTCATCCCCGCCCGGATGTCCGAGGCGGAGGAGCAGCGCTGGGTGACCGTCATGCTCGACAAACTGGCCGCCCAGGAGAGCAAGCGAGCCCTCGGCGACGCCGAGCTGGCCGAGCGGGCCCGGCGTCTTTCGGACCAGTACTTCGACGGCCGGGCCCGGCCCGCGTCGGTGCGCTGGGTGACCAACCAGAACACGCGCTGGGGCTCCTGCACCCCCTCCGAGGGCAGCATCCGCCTCTCGCACCGCCTCCAGGGGATGCCCGAGTACGTCGTCGACTACGTCCTCGTCCACGAACTCGCGCATCTGCTCGTTCCCGGACACGGGCCTCGCTTCTGGGAACTCCTCAAGGCCTATCCGCGTACGGAACGGGCCCGGGGATACCTCGAAGGCGTGGTCGCCGCCGAGCGGTTGCCCCATGTGCCCGGCGCGCGGGGCGGGGCCCCCGCCGGGTGACCGACCGCTTTCCGCGAGCGAACAGCCGATACGGCCGTGCGGACGTTGTGTACCGGCTCTGTACCGACCTCGTCCGGTGTCCGAGTTTGCCGTTAGCCTGGCGCGACGCACTCACGTTCTGGATGGGGGACGGTCGTTACGCATGGCCAGGGAATTCCAACGCGGCCACAAGGCCAGGATCAGTGACCTCACCGCGGGCACGGATCTGTACGTAGGTGTACAGATCACCGGCCCCGGACTGACCTTCGACATCAGCTGCTTCGGCCTCGACGCCGACGAACGGCTCTCGGACGACCGGTACTTCGTCTTCTTCAACCAGCCGAAGTCCCCCGAGGAGTCCATTCAGCTCCTGGGTGCCCAGGCGGGCGACACGGAGTCCTTCCGGGTGACGCTCGACCGGATCCCGTCGCAGATCCAGAAGCTGTCCTTCACGGCGACGATCGACGGCGCCGGACAGATGTCGCAGATCGCCTCCGGGTACATCCGCATCGTCGCGGGCGGCGAGGAGGTGGCGCGCTACTCCTTCAACGGCTCGGAGTTCTCCACCGAACGGGCCGTGATGCTGGGCGACTTCTACCTCAAGGACGTCTGGCGGTTCGCCGCCGTCGGCCAGGGCTTCGACGGGGGCCTCGACGCGCTGCTGAAGAACTTCGGCGGCGAGGTCGCCGAGGAGGAGGCACCGGCTCCCGCCCCGCAGCAGCCGCAGGCCGGTGCCGCACCCGGCTTCGCCCCGCCCGCGTTCGGCGTCCCGGCCGCTCCGGAACCCACCGCGCCTCCCGCCCGGCCGGCACCCCCGGCCCCCACGCCCCAGCCCGCCGCGCAGGGCTTCGCACCGCCGCCCGGCCACACGCCGCCCCCGGCGCCCGCACCCCAGGTGCACGCCGCCCCGACCATCGTCGCGCCCCTGCACACGCCGCCCGGCGGCTCTCCGGTGCCGCCTCCGGCCCCGGCGCCCGCACCGTACGGCCAGCCGGGCCAGCAGCCGCCGCACCACGGCCAGGTCCCCGGCCAGACCGCCCCGCCGCCTCCCGGCTACGGCCAGCCCCAGGCGCCGCACGCCCCGGCTCCGCCCCCCGGCTACGGCCAGCCCACACCGCCCCCGGGCTACGGCCAGCCCACACCTTCGCCCGGCTACGGCCAGCAGCCGCCCTACGGACAGGCACCCCACGCCGCCCCCCAGGGCGCTCCGCAAGGCGCCCCCCAGGGTCCCGGAGTGTCCGCCGCGCTCCAGCAGTTCAAGGAGACCCCCACCGGGCAGCGCTGGACGCAGCAGAACAAGAAGCTCGTCCGCGTCGATCTCGGCATCGGCGGACAGCCGGTGCTGGCCCGGCAGGGCAGCATGGTGCTCTACCAGGGCAAGGTCGACTTCAGCTACAAGGGCGCCGGGTTCTCCGGCCGGATCGTGGGCAACGCGACCGGCCAGGAGATGCAGCTGATGCGCTGCACGGGGCAGGGGCAGGTGTTCCTCGCCGAGAACTCGACCATGCTGCACCCCCTCGAACTGCAGGGCGACGCCGTCTGCGTGTCGGCCGAGAACGTCCTCGCCTTCGACGAGAGCCTCACCTACGAGGTGCGACGCATCGAGGGCCACGGCATCCCCGGCGGAGCGCTGTTCACCATGCAGTTCCAGGGCACCGGCACCATCGTCGTCAAGACGCACGGCACGCCCGTGGTCCTGCCCGTCACGCCCACCACGTTCGCCGACTGCAACGCCGTGGTCGCCTGGTCGGCCGCCGCCCAGGTCGTCGTCTCCAGCCAGGTGCGCATGCGCCGCAACGCCTACCCCGGTGACACGGGGGAGAGCGTCAACCTCCAGTTCCGGGGAGCGCCCGGCAACTTCATCGTCGTCCAGCCGTACGAGGTCTGAGGGAGCCCGTCATGACACAGCAACTCGCGGGCCACGCCCCCGCACCCGTCACCGCCCGCATGGAGAACCACGGCAACCACATGCTGAAGGTCGCCATGCAGACCGGAAACGACCTCCTCGCGCGCGTGGGGTCGATGGTCGCCTACGAGGGTTTCGTGCAGTACGAGCCCAACCCGCCGGCCGTGCGCCAGATCGCCAAGGACTGGCTCACCGGTGAGGGCGCGCCCCTGATGAAGTGCTCCGGCGACGGCCTGCTCTACCTCGCCGACTACGGGGCGAACGTCGTCGTGATCAACCTCAACGGCGACGGAATCTCGGTCAACGCCACCAATCTGCTCGCCTTCGACGCCCACCTGGCATGGGGCGTGGAGCGCGTCAAGGGCCTGGCGAAGTTCGCCGGGCAGGGTCTGTGGAACACCAAGATCTCCGGGCAGGGCTGGGTCGCGCTGACCTCCCGGGGCAAGCCCATCGTCGTGGACTGCGGAGGCGGCGAGGACGAGACCTACGTCGACCCCGACGCGCTCGTCGCCTGGTCCCCGAACCTCAAGGTGAAGGGCAAGCGCAGCTTCCGGGCGCAGTCGCTGATCGGCCGCGGCAGCGGCGAGGCCTACCAGATGGCCTTCTCCGGTCAGGGCATCGTCGTCGTCCAGCCCAGCGAGGACAGCACCGACCGCCTCCGGTTCCGGGGCTGAGGGGGAGCCACACGTCATGCAGAGCCCGATTTTCGCCTACAACGAGCAGCAGACCCAGGAGCGCTGGAGCCTGCAGAACAAGCAGATGCTGCGTGTCGCCCTGGAGGGCCACGACGACGTCCTGGCCCGCAAGGGCACCATGGTCGCCTACCAGGGACTCGTCGAGTTCGACGCCGAGTACCAGAGCAACCAGCAGTCCCGCGCGCGTGCTCAGACCGGGGAGGGGCTGGACCTCATGCGCTGCCACGGGCAGGGCACGGTCTACCTCGCCAACCTCAAGCAGCACGTCCACGTCATGGAGGTGGACCAGGACGGCCTCACCGTCGACAGCAGCTATGTGCTGGCGATGGACTCCTCCCTCCACCACGAGGTCATCGCCGTGGACAGCCTCTACGGCATCTCCGGCTCCGGGAAGTACCAGCTCAACATCTCGGGCCGGGGCAAGGTCGCCCTGATGACCTCCGGCATGCCGCTGCTGGTGCAGGTGACGCCGGACAAGTACGTCAACTGCGACGCCGACGCGATCGTCGCCTGGTCGACGAGCCTGAGGGTGCAGATGCAGGCCCAGACGCACTCCTCCGGGGTGTGGAGGCGGCGCGGCAGCACGGGTGAGGGCTGGGAGCTGAGCTTCATGGGCACCGGCTACGCGCTGGTCCAGCCGAGTGAACTGCTGCCGCCGCAGAACGCCCAGATCGGCTCGGGTCTCGCCGCGCAGTACGGCATGGGCCAGCAGGGAGCGCGGGGGCAGAACCAGGGCAACGTCTGGAGCTGAGCGCTTCGCGGGGTCGGCGGAGGGGCCGGAGTGGGTGCGGCAAGGCCCTGTTTGCGGGTCGTCCGTGGCCGGTTGTGCAGTTCCCCGCGCCCCTGAAGGGGCGCACCCGCCGTCACCAGGAAAGGTAGGGGGCGGCCGCCATTGCGGCCGCCCCCTACCTTTGCCTCATGTCCTACCTGTGACTCACTTCGCGAGCCTCGCGCGGGTCGCCGTCAGCAGTTGCACGACCGACTCGTCCGCCACCTCGGCCACCTCGTCGTAGCCGAACCAGCGCACGTCCAGTGACTCGTCGCTGATCGCGTGCGGGGCGTCCGGTGGGGCCACGACCGCGTACTGGACGTCGAAGTGGCAGTGGCACGGCGGCGGGATCGAGTGCCGGTCCAGGCGCACCGGGCCGCCGGGCAGCAGGGAGAGACCCGGGACACCGGACTCCTCCGTCGCCTCACGCAGGGCCGCCTCGGCGAGGGAGGCGTCGCCCGGCTCGCAGTGGCCGCCCATCTGCAGCCACATCCGGAGCTTCTTGTGCAGGGTCAGCAGCACCCGGCCGCCCTCGGGATCGATCACCAGGGCACTCGCCGTGATGTGCCCCGCGTGACAGGCCTTCCACAGGCCGTCCGGGTGGTCCGCCAGGTGATCCAGATAGGCCTGGCGCAGCTCGGGCTGGTCCTCGTACCCCTTCAGCACGAGGACCACGTCGTCGTACAGGCTCACCCGGCGTCGTCGCCCTTGTTCTCGCCTTCGCCCTCGTCCTTCTTCTTGAGGTCGGGCTTGTCCGCCGCCTCGCCGAGCATCTTGTCCAGCTCGGAGAAGTCGATCTGCTCCCGGTGCACGAAACCGTCCGGGTCGTCCAGGTCGCTCGCGGTCGGCAGCATGTCCGGGTGGTGCCACAGGGCGTCCCGGCCGTCGACCCCGCGCGCGTCCGTGAGCGAGGCCCACAGACGGGAGGCGTCCCGCAGGCGGCGCGGACGCAGCTCCAGGCCGATCAGCGTGGCGAACGTCTGCTCGGCCGGACCGCCCGAGGCGCGGCGGCGGCGCAGCGTCTCGCGGAGCGCGTCGGCGGACGCCAGGCGGGGCTTCGCGGCGGCGTGGACCACCGCGTCGACCCAGCCCTCCACGAGCGCCAGAGCCGTCTCCAGACGGGCCAGGGCGGCCTTCTGCTCGGGCGTGTCCTCCGGCTGGAACATGCCCTGCTGGAGGGCCTCCTGCAGCTGCTCCGGGTTCTGCGGGTCGAACTGGCCGACCACGTCCTCCAGCTTGGCCGTGTCGACCTTGATCCCGCGGGCGTAGCCGTCGACCGCGCCGAACAGGTGCGAGCGCAGCCACGGCACGTGCGCGAAGAGGCGCTGGTGGGCGGCCTCGCGCAGGGCGAGATACAGCCGCACCTCCTCCTGCGGGACGCTCAGGTCCTTGCCGAAGGTCTCGATGTTGACCGGCAGCAGCGCGGCCTTTCCGGCCGGCCCGAGCGGCAGGCCGACGTCGGACGAGCCGACGACCTCACCGGCGAGCACACCGACGGCCTGCCCGATCTGCGTGCCGAACATGGCGCCGCCCATCGAGCGCATCATGCCGATCAGCGGGCCGGCCATGGCCTGCATCTCCTCCGGCAGGACGTCGCCCATGGCGGTGCCGACGCGCTCGGCCACCGGGTCGACCAGTTCCTTCCAGGCGGGCAGGGTGGCCTCGACCCACTCCGCGCGGCTCCAGGCCACCGCGGAAGCGGCGCCGGAGGGCAGAGACGTGGCGTCGTCGAGCCACAGGTCGGCCAGGCGGACGGCTTCCTCGACGGCCTTGCGGTCGGCGGGGCCGACACTGGCGTCCTTGGTGCCGTCGGGACTGCCCTGGGAGACCGTCTGGCGGGCGATCTGCTTGGCCATGTCCCAGTTCACCGGGCCGCCCTCGTAGGAGAGCATCTGGCCCAGCTGCTGGAACGCGGCGCCCAGGTCGGTGGGGTTCAGCGACCCGAACATGGCTGCGAACGGATTGTCCGCACCGGGGCCGCCAGGGCCACCGGGGCCCTGGCCGAAGCCACCGGCTCCGGGCAGGCCGCCGAAACCGAACGGGTTGGCCGGTCCCTGACCACCACCGCTCTGCTGGTCCTTCTTCTTGCCCTCGTCGCCGTCGTCCGGCTCCTCCGGCGGAAGGCCGAATCCGAATGGGGTGTCACTCACGGGATTCCTCGGCTGGTAGGGCCGCCGGTTCTTTCCGGCGGCACGGCTGCCCGACAACACCACCCAGCGTAGACACCCGGGGCGGATCGGGCCTCGGTGCTTCGCCGGGTGACGGCCTGCGGCAGGATGGATGCCACCTGGTACGCACGCGTCGGACGCGCTCGTACTGAAGACAACCGCTGGAGACGCCCGGTGAGTTCCCCAGATCCGCAGGTTCGCGCAGCGCGAAACCAGTCAACCAGTTCCGCGAGTCCCGCGGCGCGCGGCCCCGTCGTCGCGGTCACCGGCGCCGCGTACGGCGTAGGAGCCCTGCTCACGGAGCGGCTGGCCGCATCCGACGAGGTCAAGCAGGTCCTCGCCATCGACGAGCGGCGCGGCGAGTGCGCTGCGGCCCAGTGGCACATCCTGGACGTGCG
Organism: Streptomyces sp. NPDC059696; assembly: GCF_042733745.1. Classification (NCBI taxonomy): domain Bacteria; kingdom Bacillati; phylum Actinomycetota; class Actinomycetes; order Kitasatosporales; family Streptomycetaceae; genus Streptomyces; species Streptomyces sp. NPDC059696. The sequence goes on along the minus strand of NZ_JBHWFG010000026.1, from coordinate 72,209 downwards.
GGACCCGGCCATCGCGGACAAACTGCGCGGGGCCGACGTGGTGGTGCACCTGGCGCTCGACCTCGACCTGGAAACCGACGCAGCCGCCCGAACGGCCTACAACGTACGGGGGACGCAGACGGTTCTGACGGCGGCGGCCGCCGCCGGAGTGCACCGGGTCGTGCTGTGCACCTCGGCGATGGTCTACGGGGCGCTGCCCGACAACGAGCTGCCGTTGTCCGAGGATGCCGAGCTGCGCGCCACGGCCGAGGCGACGGGCGTCGGCGACCTGCTGGAGATCGAACGGCTCGCGCGGCGCGCGCCCCGGGCGCACCCCGGGCTCAATGTCACCGTGGTCCGGCCGGCCGTGCTGGTCGGAGGCACCGACACGGCGCTGACCAGGTACTTCGAATCTCCTCGGCTCCTCGTCGTCGCCGGGTCGCGGCCGGCATGGCAGTTCTGCCACGTCGACGACCTGTGCAGCGCGCTGGAGTACGCCGTTCTGGAGAAGGTCGACGGCGAGCTGACCGTCGGCTGCGACGGCTGGCTGGAGCAGGAGGAGGTCGAGGAGCTCAGCGGGATCCGGCGGATGGAGCTGCCGTCGGCGGTCGCGCTGGGTGCGGCGGCGCGGCTGCACCGCATCGGGCTCACGCCGTCGCCCGCGGGGGACCTGGCGTACACGATGTACCCCTGGGTGGTGAGCGGCAGCAGGCTGCACGACGCCGGGTGGCGGCCGCGGTACACCAACGAGGAGGTGCTGGCGCAACTCCTGGAGGAGGTCTCCGGCCGGCACACGGTCGCCGGACGGCGGCTGGGCCGCAAGGACGCGACGGCCGCGGGTGCCGCCGGCGCGACGGTGGCGCTGCTCGGTGCGGCCGCTGTGGTGCGGCGGGCACGCAAGGCCCGGCGGCGGATCTGAGGACCCCCCTCCGCTCAGGCGGATCCGAGGGACGCTTCGGCAGCGTGATGTGCCTGCGGGGAGGCACCGCAGGTGCCGCCCCTGTAGGAGGCTCCAAACGCGTACGCGCGCGTGCCGGTCGATAGCTCTATTCCGCGCTGCCGGTCGCGTGCGGCACGATGGACCCATGGCAACCACGAACGATCACCCCGGTGAGCAGGCCGCGCAGGATCCGATCAAGCTGATCGGGATCCGGGACTCGGCCCTCTCCCTGGACGAGGTGTTCCGGGCCGTCGGGGATGACGCGTCCGGCGGCACCGCGCTCTTCGTGGGGACCGTGCGGAACCACGACGGAGGCGCCGACGTGGACGAGCTGGGGTATACGTGCCACCCCAGCGCCGAGGCCGAGATGCGGCGCGTCGCCGAGAAGGTCGCCGCCGAGTTCCCGGTGCGGGCCCTCGCGGCCGTGCACCGTGTGGGCGACCTGCGGGTCGGGGACCTCGCCGTCGTCGTCGCCGTCTCCTGCCCGCACCGCGGAGAGGCCTTCGAGGCCTGCCGCAAGCTGATCGACGACCTCAAGCACGAAGTGCCCATCTGGAAGCACCAGAAGTTCTCCGACGGCACCGAGGAGTGGGTCGGCGCCTGCTGACCCCCTGAGTCCGCCCGCTGCCCCTGGAGTCCGCCTTCCGCCCCCGTAAGTCCGCCGGCCTGAGCCGGTGGGTCCGCCTTCTGAGCCCGTCAGCCCGCGTGCCGGTTCCGGAGGCCGGCCTCCGGTTGCGTAACCGCACCCCTGGCGTGAGCGTTGTCACTGCGGATGGTTAATCTGCTGATCAGTCAGTTGCGGATGCTCGAAGGGGTTGGAGGTCGGCATGGCGGCGCTCGCCTGGTTGCTGATTCCGCTTGTGGCTGCCATCGGCGCGGGGCTCTGGGGCAGTTGGGCCAACCGGACCCGCAAGGTCCGCAACGACGGGCCCGAGCTCATCGGCTACGCCCGCTTCCGCGAGGCCATGGAGAAGCCCCGAACGCGGGCCTGACGGCCGAGGAAACAGCAGGTCACACGCGTTGTGCAGGTCAGGGTCGCCCCGGACGGGCGGCCCTGACGGTGCGCTGACAGGACCGTCCCGTACTGTCGACTCATGCCACGCCGCACCGCGACGATGCTCGCCTCCACCCTGATGCTGATCGCGCTCCTGTGCGCGGGAGTGTTCATCCCCGTGCCGTACTCGGAGATGTCACCGGGGCCGACGGTGAACACGCTGGGCGATCACGACGGTGAGCCGGTGCTGCAGATCGCGGGCAGGAAGACCTACGCGACCAGTGGCCACCTGAACATGACGACGGTCCGGGTGACGAGCGCCGACTACCGGATGAACCTGGTCGAGGCCGTCTACGGCTGGCTCGCCCACGACAACAAGGTCGTGCCGCACGAGACGCTCTATCCGGACGGCAAGACCGAGGAGCAGTCCACCCAGGAGAACGCCGAGGAGTTCAGCCAGTCCCAGGAGAGCGCCAAGGTCGCCGCCCTGAAGCAGCTGGACGTCCCCGTGAAGTCCTGGGTGATCGTCTCCACGGTCGTCAAGGGATCCCCCGCGGAGGGCAAGCTGCACGCCGGGGACGTGATCAAGGCCGTCGACGGCACGGCGGTGAAGGAACCGGCCGACGTCGCCAAGCTCGTCACCCGGCACAAGCCGGGTCAGCAGGTCCGCTTCACGATCATCCCCGCCAAGGAGCAGACCGCCGCGGAGAAGGAGAAGCGGACGCCGACCGGGTCGCAGGACGTGACCATGACCACCACGACGTCCGACGACACCGGTGAGAAGCGCGCCATCGTGGGGATCTCCGCGGGCACCGACCACACCTTCCCGTTCACCATCGACATCAAGCTCGCGGACGTCGGCGGTCCGAGCGCCGGGCTGATGTTCGCGCTCGGCATCTACGACAAGCTCACCCCGGGCAGCCTGACCGGAGGCAAGTTCGTGGCCGGCACCGGCACGATCGACGACGCCGGCAAGGTCGGGCCGATCGGAGGCATCGAGATGAAGACCGTGGGCGCGCGGGCCAAGGGCGCGCAGTACTTCCTGACGCCCGCCGACAACTGCGCGGCCGCCGCCAAGGACACCCCCGACGGCCTCACCCTGGTCAAGGTGGGCACGATCAAGGACGCCCTCGGTGCCCTGAAGGACATCCGCGGCGGCGACACCGCCGACCTGCCGAAGTGCGGTAAGTAGCCCCGGACCGAAGACCGGGGCGGCACACCGCACGGTCCCGCGGGACCACTCCTGGACCCTGGGGGGCTACTCCTCGAACGTCGCCGCCAGCGCCTCCGCCAGCCCCGGGACCAGGTCGGAGCCGGTCAGGACCTCGGTGGGGGAGTCCTTCTCGCGCAGCCGCAGGGCCGACTCACGCGCGCCGTCGCGCAGCACCGCGACCGTCATGCGGACCTCCTGGCGGTCCGGGTGGTCGGCCACCCACTTCGTGAGCTCGGCCTCGCTCAGACCCTTCGGAACCTGGGCCTCCGCGGACGGCGGCAGCATCAGGCGCTCCACGGCGAGGGCGCAGCCGGCCACCGCGTCGGGCCAGGCGATGGTGGCGAGGAACTCGTCGAGCGGCTTGCCCGTTGGCACTTCGTCCTGCTCGATCGGGGTCAGGCCGGAATGCTCCGACTCGTCCCCCAGACCGAGCCGGTCGGCGAGCGAGGGCTCATCGGCCCGAAGCCGTGCGGTGTCGACGAGGGCGAAAAGGCGGGCTGACTGGTCCCAGCCGAGGCCGGAGACGTACTCGTCGATCTCGAGAACGGCCCGGGTGAGCGGGTTCGCAGCCATGGGAGTGTTGGACATGGTCACAATCCTGCCTCGTTCCCGGCCGGAATCGGGAACCGAGTAAACGGTGAGTAAGTTGCATAGGTGGGGGCCCACGATCACGGGGGCCACGCACGGTCCGTGAAGACGCGGGCCTGACCGATCAACAGCGAACTTCGAGGTGCGCACCTTGGCTTTCCAGATGCCGGACCGCGGCGGAGGCCCGACAGGGCCGCGGATGAGAGTGGGCCGCCCGTCCCGGCGTGTCCGGACCCTGCTCATGACGCTGGGCGTCCTGGCCGTTCTCGGCATGGCGTTCACCATGTTCGCGGGCTTCTGGACGGACTGGCTCTGGTACCGCTCGGTGAACTACTCCTCGGTCTTCACCACCACCCTGTGGACCAAGATCGGGCTCTTCTTCGTCTTCGGCCTGCTCATGGCCCTCGCCGTCGGCTTCAACATCTGGCTGGCGCACCGGCTGCGGCCGCCGCTGAGCGCCATGTCGATGGAGCAGCAGAACCTCGACCGCTACCGGATGAGCATCGCGCCCTACAAGAAGTGGCTGCTGCTCGGGATCACCGCCCTCGTGGGCCTGATCGCCGGCGCCTCCGCCTCCGGCCAGTGGCGGACGTGGCTGATGTGGGTCAACGGCGTGCCCTTCGGGGAGAAGGACCCCCAGTTCAACCTGGACGTCTCCTTCTATGCCTTCGACCTGCCCTGGTACCGGTTCCTGCTCGGCTTCGGCTTCGCCGCCGCGATCCTGTCCGTGATCGCCGCCGCGCTCACGCACTACCTGTACGGCGGGCTGCGCGTCACGAGCCCCGGCGCCCGCGCCACGGCCGCGGCCACCGGGCACCTGTCGGTGCTCATCGGCATCTTCGTCGCCCTCAAGGCGGTCGCGTACTGGCTCGACCGGTACGGACTGGCGGTCAAGTCCAGTGACTTCAGGGCGACCGACAACTGGACGGGCCTGAGGTACGTCGACGCCAACGCCTACCTGCCGGCCAAGACGATCCTGTTCTGCATCGCCGTCATCTGCGCGCTGCTGTTCTTCGCCACCATCTGGCGGCGCACCTGGCAGCTGCCCGTGATCGGCTTCGGCCTGATGGTGCTCTCCGCGATCCTCATCGGCGGGCTGTACCCCGCGATCGTGCAGAAGTTCCAGGTCCAGCCGAACGAGCAGGCCAAGGAAGCGCCGTACGTCGAGAAGAACCTCGAGGCCACGCGCCAGGCGTACGGCATCGACGGCACCAAGGTCACGGACTACTCGGGCACGAGCAAGACCGAGGACAAGACGACGCTGCGCGACGAGGTCCCCGCCACGGCGAGCATCCGGATCATGGACCCGAACATCGTCTCGCCGACGTTCCAGCAGCTCCAGCAGATCAGGAACTACTACGCGTTCCCGACCAATCTGGACGTCGACCGTTACCCCAAGGACGGCAAGGACCAGGACACGGTCCTCGGTCTGCGTGAGATCAACCTCGCGGGCATTCCGAAGAAGAACTGGATCAACAACCACTTCCGTTACACCCACGGATACGGAGTGGTCGCCGCCGAGGGCACCAGCGCCGACGCCCAGGGCCGGCCGAACTTCACGGAGTCCGACCTGCCGTCCAAGGGCGACCTCGGTACGTACGAGCAGCGGGTCTACTACGGCGAGAAGACGACCACGTACTCGATCGTCGGCGGTCCCCAGAAGGAGATCGACTACTCCGACGACAACGGCGAGAAGACCACCAGCTACAAGGGCGACAGCGGGGTCGATCTCTCCAACCCGGTCAACCGGGCCGCGTACGCGGTGGCGTTCGGCGAGCCGCAGATCCTGTACTCCGGTGCCATCGGTGACGGTTCGCGGATCCTGTACAACCGCACGCCCAAGGAGCGCGTCGAGGCGGTCGCCCCCTGGCTGACGATCGACGGCGACGCCTATCCGGCGGTGGTCAACGGGCGCATCCAGTGGATCGTCGACGCGTACACGACGACGAACGGTTACCCGTACTCCTCGCGTACGACCCTCGGCGACACCACGGCCGACTCGCTGACCGCCACCAACGACAACCGCGCGGTGGTGGCCCAGCAGAACCAGGTCAACTACATCCGCAACTCGGTGAAGGCGACCGTCGACGCCTACTCCGGCAAGGTCAAGCTCTACCAGTGGGACACCAAGGACCCGGTCCTGAAGACCTGGATGAAGGCCTTCCCGGACACGGTCGAGCCCAAGGGCGCGATCTCCAAGGACCTGATGGACCACCTGCGCTACCCGCAGGACCTGTTCAAGGTCCAGCGGGAGCTGCTCACGCGCTACCACGTGAAGGACGCGACGACGTTCCTGAGCGGCAGCGAGGTGTGGCAGGTGCCGGACGACCCGACGAACCGGTCGGGCAGCGCGGTGCCGCCGTACTACCTGAGCATGAAGATGCCGGACCAGCAGGCGCAGGCGTTCTCGCTGACGACGACCTTCACGCCCAACGGACGTGACAACCTCAGCGCGTTCATGGCGGTCGACGCCGAGGCGGGCGCCGGCGACTACGGCAAGATCAGAATCCTGAAACTGCCGACCAACACCACGGTCAACGGACCCAAGCAGGTCCAGAGCCAGTTCAACTCGCAAGAGGACATCGCCGAGTCCATCAGGCTCCTGAGAGGCGGCGACTCCGAGGTCGAGTACGGCAACCTCCTCACGGTGCCGCTCGACGGCGGACTGCTGTACGTGGAGCCGGTCTACGTCCGCGGTGGCGGGCTGAAGTACCCGCTGCTGCGCAAGGTGCTGGTCACCTACGGAGGCCAGACGGCGTTCGAGAACACCCTCGACGAAGCCCTCAACAAGGTCTTCGGAGCGGACGGCCCGACCACCGAGCCACCGGACAAGGGCGATACGACGCCACCGCCGACGTCCGACAACCCAACGGTCCAACAGGCCTTGGAGGACGCCCAGAAGGCGTTCGACGCGGGTCAGGAGGCCCTGAAGAAGAACGACTGGGAGGCGTACGGCAAGGCGCAGAAGGACCTTGAGGACGCGCTGCGGCGGGCCGAGGACGCGCAGTCCGAGGCGAGCCGGTCGGGCGGTGCCGGGGGCGGCGAGAGCAAGCCCGGCGGCAAGCCGAGCGGCAGCCCCAGCGGCAGTCCGAGTCCCAAGCCCAGCAGCTAGGCCCCTGGCCTGGTCAAATGCCCACCCCGCGCCGTGATACGGTGGTGAACACAACGGCGCGGGGTGGAGCAGCTCGGTAGCTCGCTGGGCTCATAACCCAGAGGTCGCAGGTTCAAATCCTGTCCCCGCTACTGAAGTCGCGATGTCCGAGTGACGGAGCGACACCGAAGGCCCGGATTCCACAGAGGAATCCGGGCCTTCGTGATGTGTGAACGCATGTGCTGGCGTCGGCTGTGGCCGCGCCGCCGGGGGGAGTTGGCCGATCTGTGTTTGACTTGTCTCTCTGTGGGCATGTCGACAAAACGCTGAAGTGACCTCACTGGCTGCGGTATACCAGGTGTACCCAGGTTGCAGGTGGTGCGACGATGGACGTTATGGGGGACAAGGCAACTCTGTTCGAGACAGGGCGTTTTGTGCAGCCTTCCAGCCGGGAGGACACCGAGACCCCGGACGAGACCGGGGAGATCGCCGACGAGGCGGCCGAGGAGCTGCGTCAGCGGCTCGCCGCGGAGGCCGGCGACGTCGAGGCGATGAGTGTCCTCGGGGCCATGTTGCTGCGCCGTGGTGACCTCGACGGTGCCGAGCCTCATCTGCGTGCCGCCACCGCCGCGGGCGACCGGGCGGCCGCCAACAACCTGGGGGTCCTCCTGCATCAGCGGGGGTACGCCGACGAGGCGGCCGGCTGGTGGCGGATCGCCGCCGTCGCCGGTTCCACGGCGGCCGCGCACGCCCTTGGGCGGCACCACCGCGAGCGCGGCGACGAGCCCGCCGCCGAGTACTGGCTGCGCCAGTCCGCCGAACAGGGCCACACCCTGGGCGCCTACGCGCTCGCCGATCTGCTGGAGCACCGCGGTGACGCCGCGGCCGAGCGATGGATGCGGACCGCGGCCGAGCGTGGGCACCGGGAGGCGGCGTACCGGCTCGCGCGGGCGCTGGACCGGAAGGCGGCGCGCGAGGCCGGCGGCGACAACGGTGTCCAGGCGCCCGAGGAGGCCGAGCAGTGGTACCGGCAGGCCGCCGCGCGCGGCCACCGGCGGGCCGCGCTGCACCTCGGGACGATCCTGGAGAGGCGCGGCGAGCTCAAGGAGGCCGGACGCTGGTACCTGACGTCCGCCAAGGACGGCGAGGCGCGTGCAGCGTGCGCGCTCGGCTTCCTGCTGCGCGACGCGGGAGACACCGAGAACGCCGCCGTGTGGTGGCTGCGCGCCGCCCAGGACGGCGACGGCAACGCGGCGAACGCGCTGGGGGCGCTGCACGCCGAGCGGGGCGAGACCCAGACCGCCGAGCGCTGGTACCGGGCCGCCATGGACGCGGGGGACGTGAACGGCGCGTACAACCTCGGGCTGCTCTGCGCCGAGCAGGGGCGCACGCCGCAGGCCGAGCAGTGGTACCGGCGCGCGGCCTACGCCGGGCACCGCGAGGCGGCGAACGCGCTGGCGATCCTGCTGCTGCGGGGCGGCGACGAGACGGGCGCGGAGCCGTGGTTCTCCAAGGCCGCCGAGGCCGGGAGCGTCGACGCCGCCTTCAACCTCGGCATCCTGCACGCCGGGCGGGGCGAGGAGCAGGCCGCGCTGGGCTGGTACGAGCGAGCCGCCGCCGCGGGGCACACCGAGGCGGCGCTGCAGGTCGGCATGGCGCGACTGCGCGAGGGCGACGAGCAGGAGGCGGAGCGGCACCTGCGGTGCGCGGCCGGGGGCGGGAGCGCCGAGGCCGCGTACCGCCTGGCGACGGTGCTCGACGCGCGGCGCCCGCCGGAGCCCGCGCACGAGCTCGGGGAGCCGGTGCACCGGCGGAGCGAGTGCGAGGAGTGGTACGAGCGGGCGGCGTCCCAGGGGCACCGGCGGGCGCAGGTGCGGGTCGGCATGCTGGCGGCGGCCCGGGGCGATGTCGTGGAGGCGGCGCGGTGGTACCGGGAGGCCGCCGAGGCCGGGTCCCGCAACGGCGCGTTCAACCTCGGGCTGCTGCTGGCCAGGGAAGGGAGCGAGCCCGAGGCGGCGGTGTGGTGGACGCGGGCCGCCGACGCCGGTCACGGGCGGGCGGCGCTGCGGCTGGCCCTGGTCTACGCGCGTCGGGGCGAGCTGGCGGAGGGACAGCGCTGGGCGGACCGGGCCATGTCGATGGGGCCGGCGTCGGTCGCCGAGAGGGCGGAGCGCCTGCGGGACGCGCTGCGGCAGGAACTGTCCGCGTGACCGCTGCCTCGGCCTGGAGGCCTGGGGGCCTGGGGGCCTGGGGGCCTGGGGGCCTGGGGCACGGAGGCACGGGGGCTGGGGAACACTGCAGGGCGGCGAGGCTGTCGGCGCGACTCTGCCATCCCGCCGCGGCCTGCCGCCGGGCCAGGTCCGTCCGCCCGCGCCGCGAGCGCGCTCGACGCCCTCGCGGCGCGCAGGAGCCGGGCCCGGGTGTCGGCGACGGGGCGGGCCGGGTGGGGTGACGGGCGACGGGGAGCGGCCTGGGTGGGGTGACGGGTGACGGGGAGCGGCCCGGGTAGGGCGACGGCGACGGGGAGCGGCCCGGGTGGGGGTGCGGGAGATGGGCCGGGCGAGAGCCGGCTGACCCGGGTGCAGGAGCCGGCCCGGGCAGGGGCTGAGGGGCCGGTCCGAGGAGGGGGGCGGGAGGTGGCCCGGGTGGGGCGCTGGGAATGGATTTGCATCCGTCCTCTGCGGTGACGTAACGTTGCATTCACCGACGCGGGGTGGAGCAGCTCGGTAGCTCGCTGGGCTCATAACCCAGAGGTCGCAGGTTCAAATCCTGTCCCCGCTACTGAAGGCCGAGGGCCGGAATCCGAAAGGGTTCCGGCCCTCGGTGCGTTTTGAGCGCTCGAGCGTCCCCGTGTCCCCGTGCCCCGAGGGCCCTGAGCCATGGGATCTCCTAAGGCCCCGCCGGCGTACGGCACGGCAGCAGAGAGCCCCGGCACCCATCGGTGCCGGGGCTCTCTGCGCGTTCCGTGCGGTCAGGCGGCCGCGCAGTTCGGGCAGACGCCGCGGTACGTCACCTCGACGTCCGAGACGGTGAAGCCGAAGCGCTCGGTGTCGGGGAGGTCCGCCAGCGGATTGCCGGTCGGGTGGACGTCCCGGATCGCGCCGCACTGCGCGCAGACCAGGTGGTGGTGCGGCTGGTGGGCGTTCGGGTCGTACCGCTTGGCGCGCTGGTCCGTGGAGACCTCGAGCACCTCGCCGAGGGTCACGAGTTCACCCAGCGTGTTGTAGACGGTCGCCCGGGAGATCTCGGGCAGCTTGGCGACGGCCCGGGCATGGACCTCGTCGGCCGTCAGATGGACGTGTTCGCCGTCGAGGACCTCAGCCACGACACGCCGCTGCGCGGTCATCCGCCATCCGCGTCCGCGCAGCCGTTCCAGAAGGTCACTCATGGCCACCAGCCTAACAGCAAAGGGGACCAGGTCCCGAACAGGTGTGAGTTTAGAGGTTGACTTGCTTTAGACATTGTCCATTGTAGGATCGAGAACGACTTCGGCCGGTGGACAGGACCGGTCAGGAATGGTGCAGGAGGCGCACGTGACACAGGGACCGCTGACGACGGAGGCCGGGGCTCCGGTCGCCGACAACCAGAACAGCGAGACCGCGGGCGTCGGCGGCCCGGTGCTCGTCCAGGACCAGCTGCTGCTCGAGAAGCTGGCCCACTTCAACCGTGAGCGCATCCCGGAGCGCGTGGTGCACGCCCGTGGCGCGGGGGCGTACGGCACCTTCACGGTGACCGCCGACGTCACCCCGTACACGCGTGCCGCGTTCCTCTCCGAGGTCGGCAAGCAGACCGAGGTGTTCCTGCGCTTCTCGACGGTGGCCGGCAACCTGGGCGCGGCGGACGCCGTCCGTGACCCGCGCGGCTTCGCGCTGAAGTTCTACACCGAGGAGGGCAACTACGACCTCGTCGGCAACAACACCCCGGTCTTCTTCATCAAGGACGCCATCAAGTTCCCGGACTTCATCCACACCCAGAAGCGGGACCCGTACACCGGCTCGACGGAGGCGGACAACGTCTGGGACTTCTGGAGCCTGTCGCCCGAGTCCACGCACCAGGTGACCTGGCTCTTCGGTGACCGGGGCATTCCCGCCTCGTACCGTCACATGGACGGCTTCGGCTCGCACACCTTCCAGTGGAGCAACGCGGCCGGCGAGGCCTTCTGGGTGAAGTACCACTTCAAGACCGACCAGGGCATCAGGAACCTGACCAGTGCCGAGGCCGCCCGGCTCGCGGGTGAGGACCCCGACTCCCACCAGCGCGACCTGCGCCAGGCCATCGAGCGCGGCGAGTACCCGAGCTGGACCGTCGGTGTGCAGATCATGCCGGTGGCCGAAGCGGCGACATATCGCTTCAACCCGTTCGACCTGACCAAGGTCTGGCCGCACGCGGACTACCCGGTGATCGAGATCGGCCGGCTGGAGCTCAACCGCAACCCGCAGAACGTCTTCGCCGAGGTCGAGCAGTCGATCTTCAGCCCCGCCCACTTCGTGCCGGGCATCGGGCCGTCCCCGGACAAGATGCTCCAGGGCCGCCTCTTCGCCTACGGCGACGCCCACCGCTACCGCGTCGGCATCAACGCCGACCACCTGCCGGTGAACCGTCCGCACGCCACCGTGGCACGCACCCACTCCCGGGACGGCCACCTCTACGACGGCCGCCACCAGGGGGCGAAGAACTACGAGCCGAACAGCTTCGGCGGCCCGCACCAGACGGACCGTCCGCTGTGGTCCGCGACGGCTGTGAACGGCGCGACGGGCAACCATCCGGCTCCGGTCCACGCCGAGGACGACGACTTCGTGCAGGCGGGCAACCTCTACCGCCTGATGAGCGAGGACGAGAAGGAACGCCTGGTCGCCAACCTGGCCGGATTCATCGCCAAGGTCTCGCGCGACGACATCGTCGAGCGGGCGATCGACAACTTCCGTCGGGCCGACGGAGACTACGGCAAGCGGCTGGAGGTCGCGGTCCAGGCCCTGCGCGGCTGAACTCCAGCGCTGGACCGCTTGCGGTGGCGGACGGGCCGGGCCCTCTTCGGGGCCCGGCCCGTCCCTTGCGTCAGGCCGGGACCCGCTGGCGTGCCGGTGCCCAGCAGCGGATGATGTCGCGGACCGAGACGATGCCCGCGGGTTCGTCGCCGTCCAGCACGATGAGGTGCCGGAAGCCGCCGTGCGCCATGGCGGCCGCCGCCTCCTCCAGCGTCCAGGCGGGAGCGGCGAAGACGACGTTGTTGGTGGTGTGGGCGTGGGCGCGTTCCGTGTCCGGGTCCTGGCCCAGGCCCACGGAGTTGAGGATGTCGCGTTCGGTGAGGATGCCGATGCCGCCGGCGTCGGGGTCGTGGACCACCGCCGCCCCCACCTTGCGCGCGGACATCAGCGCCGCCGCCTGGCGCAGGGTGTGGGTCGGGCCGATCGTGAGGACGACAGTGCTCATGGCGTCACGGACGAGCATGGATGGAGCCACCTCCTGGGAGTCTCCCCGCCGTTCGTTCGGAATTTCACAAATTCACAAGTGGGGGGGACTCTCAGGGTGGCAGGTAAAGGGAGGGTCAACAAGGGGGCGCTCGGTAACAACGGGGGGCTCAGTAGCGCTGATTGAGGTATCCCAGCAACTCGTCGTGCAGCAGGCCGTTCGATGCTGCCGCGTTGCCGCTGTGGGGGCCCGGGCGGGCGTCGAGGCCGGTGAAGGTGCCGCCCGCCTCGGTGACGACGATGGCCGGGGCGGCCATGTCCCACAGGGACAGCTCCGGCTCGGCGCACATGTCGACGGCGCCTTCGGCGACCATCATGTACGGCCAGAAGTCGCCGTACGCGCGCGTGCGCCACACCTCGCGGGTCAGGTCCAGGAAGCCGTCCAGCCGCCCCTGCTCCTCCCAGCCGCTGAGCGAGGAGTACGCCAAGGACGCGTCGGAGAGCTTGGAGACACGGGAGACCTGCAGCCGGGTCGCCTTGGTGAGGCTGCGGCCGGAGAACGCGCCGTGGCCCTTCGCCGCCCACCAGCGCCGGCCGAGGGCGGGGGCGGAGACGACCCCGACGACGGGCTGGAAGCCGCCTTCGCCGGCCTCCATCAGCGAGATGAGCGTGGCCCACACGGGCACGCCCCGCACGTAGTTCTTGGTGCCGTCGATCGGGTCGATCACCCAGCGGCGGGGGCCGGTGCCCTCGACGCCGTACTCCTCGCCCAGGATCGCGTCTCTGGGCCGGGCGCGCTGGAGCTGGCCGCGGATGAGTTCCTCTGCGGCCTTGTCCGCCTCACTCACCGGAGTCATGTCCGGTTTGGTCTCGACCTTGAGGTCGAGGGCCTTGAACCGGTCCGTCGTCGCGGCGTCGGCGGCGTCGGCGAGGACGTGGGCGAGACGCAGGTCGTCGAGGTAGTCGGGCATGCGACGAACCTATCTGCCGTGGTGGGGGTGGGGCTACCGGGGGTTTGCGGCGGTGGGGGTGTCGTGGGAAGCGGCCTGGGACCTGGTGTGCAGGATGTCGCGTGCCTGTTCCGCGGCGCGGGCCGTGCTCTCCGAGACGAAGTCGAGGAAACGGGCCACGTTCTCGAGGCGGTCCGCGGCCGGGGTGCCGGGGCCCAGCACGCCCACGCCCTGCCGTGCCACCCCGACGACCTGTGTGATGGCGCGTGCGCTGGCCAGCATCGACTGGTACCAGACGTCGTCGTCCACGACGTAGCGCTCGCGGCGGCCTTCGCCCGTCTCCCTGCGGACGAAGCCCTGGCTGTCGAGAAACGTGATCGCCTTGGACACGGAGGCCGGGCTGACCTGGAGCCGCTGGGCGAGTTCGGACGCGGTGAGGCTTCCCGAGTCGGTCATGCAGAGACAGGCCATCACCCTGGACATCATCTTGGGCATGCCCGACCCCATGAGGACGGTGGTGAACGTCTCCTCGTACTCGCGGAGGGCCTCCGCGTCCCGCCCGTCGGTCTGCGGGGGCGCCGTCGGGTCGCGGGGAACGGTCCGCCTGCGGCGCTGCGTGCGGCGTTCCGTGGCGCGGTGGGCCAGGTCGGCGCGGTAGGCCGTGGGGCCGCCGTTGCGCATGACCTCGCGCGTGACTGTCGACGTCGGGCGGTCCAGGCGCCGGGCGATCTCCGCGTAGGCGAGGCCGTCGGCCAGCCCCAGCGCGATCTGCTGGCGTTCCTGCTGAGTGAGTCTGCCTCCCGGCATCGTGGCCTCCTTCTTGGTGCGCGGTGGTCACACCATAGCGTTCATCGTCACTTCATTGCAACGGAGTGGCGTGCGGTGTTGCGTTCGTTGGCATAGCCGTTGCAATGATTTATGCATTCTGAGCTGCATCTATCGTCATTGCATGCAACAAAAGCGTTGCCTGTTCCGTGAATGCAACGTAGCTTTTCCATCATCGGAAACAGCGCGCCGCGCGCACCGAACGAAGGAGAAGCACCATGCAGAAGTTCGACACCCCCGCCCCCGTCTCCGCCGTCCTGGACGTCCCCGCCGGGCGCATCCGGCTCATCGCCGCCGACCGGGCCGACACCACCGTCGAGGTCCTGCCCGCGGACGCCGCCAGGAGCCGTGACGTGCGGGCCGCCGAGCGGATCGACGTCCGCTACGACGACGGCGTCCTGCGCATCACGGCCCCCGGGGCGAAGAACCGGATGCTCGGGAACTCCGGCGCCGTCGAGGTCACCGTGCAACTGCCCGCGGGCTCACACCTGGCGGGCAAGGCCTCCGCCGGTGAACTGCGCGGCGTCGGACGGCTCGGCGACGTCGCCTTCGAGGCGGCGCAGGGCCAGGTCAAGCTCGACGAGACCGCCGGCGCCCGCCTCACCCTGCTCGCCGGCGACATCACCGTCGGCGCCGCCCGCGGCGTCTCCGCGACCCTGGACGCCGGCACCGCCCACGGCCGCATCCACAACGCGCTCAGCAACACCGACGGCGCCGCCGCCGGTCTGACCATCCACGCCACCACCTCCCAGGGCGACATCACCGCCCGCAGCCTCTAGCAGCGTGGAAGGAGCACGGGTGGAGGGCCGGCCCACTCTCGCCCCAACGCCCCGCGCCACAAGGCCGAAACGCGCCCCCGGGTGCGCTCGCGAACCCTTGACAGTGGTTCCACGCGCGTCAAATCTGGGCGCAGATCCGCTCGCCCCAAGGGGAGGCGAAGATGCCTGCAGCGCGGGAATCCCTACTGGACGCCGCCTACACGGCGCTGGTGCGCCGCCCGTGGTCCGCCGTCCGGATGGTGGACGTGGCCGCGGCGGCCGGAGTGTCCCGGCAGACCCTCTACAACGAGTTCGGCAGCAAGGACGGTCTCGCCCGGGCGCTCGTGCGCAGAGAGGCCGACGGGTACCTCGCGGGGGTGGAGCGGGCGCTCACCGGGCACAGCGACCCGCGTGACCGGCTCACCGCCACCGCCGAGTGGACCGCGTCGGCCGCCCGGGACAACGTCCTCGTACGGGCCATGCTCACCGGCTGCTGGAGTGAGCGGCTGCCCGCCCCGGCCCTGACCGCCGTGCCGTCCGCCTCGGCGGTACCGGCACAGCGCCGCGCCGACGGGCCGCTGCCCACCCCCGGTGACTTCGTCGCCCTCGTCCGCGACCGCGCCGTCAGCCTCCTGGCCGGGCCCGGCACGCCCAAGTCCGACTCCGCCGACCTGGCCCGCTCCTGTGAACTCGCCGTCCGGCTCGCCCTGTCGTGCGTGGCCGCGCCGCCCGGCGACGGCGGAGTCGCCGATCTGGTCCGCAGCGCCCTTCGGAGACAGGAGGTCTGACGGGACGTCAGTGTGCCGATCCCGACAGCTGCAGCCCGATCACCCCGACGATGACGAGACTGATCGACACGATCTTCAGCGTCGACACCAGGTCACCCAGGAACACCATGCCGTAGATGGCCGTTCCCGCCGCCCCGATCCCGGTCCACACCGCGTAGGCGGGACCCACGTCGAGCCGTCTCAGCGCCAGGGTCAGCAGTCCGAAGCTGCCGAGGGCGAAGATGCAGAAGGCGACCGTGGGCCAGAGCCGGGTGAAGCCGTGCGACAGCTTCAGACACACCGCGAAGCCGGTCTCGAGCAACCCGGCCACGATGACCAGCAGCCACGCCATGAGTCGTCCTCCCGTATCCCACGTTCAGTGACCGCTTCATCAGTCTCAGCGTGCTCGTCAGGCCGGGCCGGGCTCGCGTCCGGCTTGGGTGCGATTATGCACTTACCGTCCGCACGCCAGGACAAACAACGCGGAGGTCAGTCGCCTTCCTTGCGCTCGCGCGTGGCCAGCAGCCGCCGCAGCGAGTACAACCGGGCCGGGTCCGCGTGCCCCGCGGCCACCCACGCGTCCAGCGCGCAGTCCGGCTCGTCGTGGCTGCACGCGCGCGGGCAGCCCTCGGTGCCCGGCTCCAGGTCGGGGAAGGCGTGGATGACCCGGGACGGATCCACGTGGTTGAGTCCGAAGGACCGCACGCCCGGCGTGTCGATGACCCAGCCGTCGTTGCCCGACAGCGGCAGCGCCAGTGCCGAGGTGGTGGTGTGCCGGCCGCGGCCCGTCACCGCGTTCACATGCCCCGTCGAACGCCGCTGCTCCTCGGGCACCAGGGCGTTCACCAGGGTCGTCTTGCCGACACCGGAGTGCCCGACGAACGCCGTGATCTTGCCGTCGAGCTGCTCCCGCACCCGGTCGACGGCGACGCCGCTCTCCAGCTCGGCGCGACTGGTGACGACGTAGGGGATGTCCAGGTCGCCGTACAGCTCCAGCAGCTTCTCGGGGGGCGCGAGGTCCGACTTGGTCAGCACCAGCAGCGGATCCAGACCACCGTCGTAGGCCGCGACCAGACAGCGGTCGATCAGCCGGGGGCGGGGCTCGGGGTCGGCGAGGGCGGTGACGACGGCCAGCTGGTCGGCGTTGGCGACGACCACCCGCTCGAACGGATCGTCGTCGTCCGCGGTGCGGCGCAGGACCGAGGTCCGCTCCTCGATGCGCACGATCCGCGCGAGGGTGTCCTTCTTGCCCGACAGGTCGCCCACCAGGGCCACCCGGTCGCCGACCACCGCCGCTTTGCGGCCCAGCTCGCGGGCCTTCATCGCCAGGACCACACGGTCCTCGACGAGACAGGTCAGGCGGCCCCGGTCGACGGTGAGGACGAGGCCCTCGGCGGCGTCCTCGTGCTTGGGGCGGATGTTCGTCCGGGGCCGGGTGTTGCGGCGGCCCGGACGGGTGCGGATGTCGTCCTCGTCGGTGTGCTTGCCGTAGCGGCGCATGACGTGATCCCTGCGTCCTACGCCCCGAGCATCCCGGTCCACAGGTCGGGGAAGTCGGGCAGGGTCTTGGCCGTCGTCGCCACGTTCTCGATCTGCACGCCGTCCACCGCCAGCCCGATGATCGCGCCGGCCGTGGCCATGCGGTGGTCGTCGTAGGTGTGGAACACCCCGCCGTGCAGCCGGCGCGGGCGGATGTGCAGGCCGTCGGCGGTCTCGGTGACGTCGCCGCCGAGTTCGTTGATCTCCTTGGTCAGCGCGGCCAGCCGGTCCGTCTCGTGCAGCCGCAGATGGGCCACGCCGCGCAGAGTCGACGGGGAGTCCGCGAGGGCCGCGACGGCCGCGATGCCCGGGGTCAGCTCGCCGACCTCGCCCAGGTCGACATCGATGCCGTGGATCGAGCCGGAACCGGTGAACACCAGGCCGTACTCGGTCAGTTCGCAGGAGCCGCCCATCTCGGTGAAGATCTCGCGCAGCCGGTCACCGGGCTGCGTGGTGCGGGCCGGCCAGTCGGGGACGACGATCTTGCCGCCGGTCACCAGCGCGGCCGCCAGGAACGGCTGGGCGTTCGACAGGTCCGGTTCGACGACCAGGTCCCGGCCGAGCAGGGCGCCCGGCGAGACCCGCCAGACGTTCGGCTCGCCGCCCGACTCGGGCGTGTCCACCTGGGCGCCGACCGCGCGCAGCATGTCGACGGTCATGCGGATGTGCGGCATGGAGGGCAGCGTCGCGCCGGTGTGGCGGACCTCGACGCCCTGGTTGAAGCGCGGGCCGGACAGCAGCAGGGCGCTGACGAACTGCGACGAGGAGGAGGCGTCGACGGTGACCGTGCCGCCGTCCAGGGCACCACTGCCGTGCACGGTCATCGGCAGGGCGCCGCGGCCGTCGTCGTCGATCCGGGCGCCGAGCTGACGCAGCGCGTCGATGACGCCGCCGAGGGGACGCTCGTAGGAACGCGGGTCGCCGTCGAAGCGGACGGGACCGTCGGCGAGGGTGGCGACCGGCGGCAGGAACCGCATCACCGTGCCGGCGTTGCCGACGTCGACGGTGGCCGGGCCGCGCAGCCCGGTGGGGAGCACCCGCCAGGCCTCGCCCGTGCCGTCGGGGCCCACACCCTCCTCGATCTCGATGCCCATCGCCCGCAGCGCGCCGGCCATCAGCAGGGTGTCGCGGGAGCGCAGGGGGCGGCGCAGCCAGCCCGGTTCCGAGGCGAGGGAGGCGAGGACCAGGGCACGGTTGGTGACCGACTTGGACCCGGGCACGTGGACCGTCGCGTCGACGGCTCCGCTCGCGTGCGGGGCGGGCCAGAGGGCGGTGTCTGCGGTGTTCGGGGCCATGGCCCCACTTTATAAGCAGGCAGTGGTTCGAGTGCGGCTGCGTCGTGGCTGGTCCCGCCCCACGGCGGAGCCGCAGACCGGCACGGCTCCGCGCCCTTCCGGGCAGGTCACAGCCCGAGCAGCCAGCGCCCTCCGCCGATCAGCGAGCACAGCGACACCGCGTGGAAGAGGAAGAACCACAGCCCCGCCGGCACGTGCGTCAGCCGCGACAGCTGGTCCGCGTCCGAGTCCCCGGCCCCGCCCCGGGCCCGCTTCGCCTGGAGTTCGAAGGCCGGGCGCACTCCGCCGATGAGCAGGAACCACACCACCACGTACGCGAAGGCCGCCTGGACCTGGGGACCCGCCATCCAGGACACCAGCACGAACAGGCCGCCGGTGACGAGCATGGTCAGGGCGCCGTAGGCGTTGCGGATCATCACGAGCATGGCGAGCAGCAGGGCCGTCGCCAGCCACAGCAGCAGCGTGATGCGGCCGGCGCCGAGCAGGGCCGCGCCGCCGAGACCCAGCAGGGGCGGGGCGGTGTACCCGGCGGCCGCAGTGAGGATCATGCCGATGCCGTGCGGCTTGCCGCGGCTGACGGTCAGGCCGCTGGTGTCCGAGTGCAGGCGTATGCCCGTCAGGGTGCGGCCCGTGAGCAGGGCCACGAGCCCGTGACCGCCCTCGTGGGCGATGGTGATGGCGTTGCGGGAGATGCGCCACAGGCCGTGCGGGAGCACCACGGCGAGCGCGGCGCCCAGGGTCGCGATCACCACCCACAGATCGGGGTCGGGCTGAGTATCGGAGACCTCGTCCCAGAGGGAGGCGAGCGAGGCGGTTGCGGTGCTGTCCATGGGTGGCGTCGGCTCCCTTTGGGCGAGTCGATGGGGGTCGGCGCGTAGCGCCGTCGTCGGGGGGTGGTGGTCGGGCGACGGGTGGGCCTGGCAGTGTGGCACGTATGTGCGGACGGTATTCAGCGAGTCGTAGGCCAGAGGATCTCGCAGGAATCTTTGAGATCGAGAAGTGGGAGCCCGAGGAGACCCTCGCGCCCGACTACAACGTGGCGCCCACCAAAGAGGTCTACGCCGTCCTGGACCGCCCCCTGAAAGACGCCGGCGACCCGCGCCCGGTTCGGCAGCTGCGCACCCTGAAGTGGGGACTGGTCCCGTCCTGGTCGAAGACCCCCGAGGGCGGCGCCCGGATGATCAACGCCCGCGCGGAGACCGTCCACGAGAAGCCGTCCTACCGTCGCGCCTTCTCCTCCCGCCGCTGCATCCTGCCCGCCGACGGCTACTACGAGTGGGTCACCGGCACCCAGGAGCGCGAGCTGGAGGTCGAGGGCAAGAAGAAGCGGCCCCGCAAGCAGCCGTACTTCGTGACACCGGCCGACGGGTCGGTCTTCGCCATGGCCGGGCTGTACGAGTTCTGGCGCGACAAGACCCTGCCCGACGACCATCCGCAGGCCTGGTGGGTGACGTGCTCGGTCATCACCACGGAGGCGGAGACAGGCCCGCTCGCGGTGTCCCCGGCCGACGGGCCGCGGGCACTCGCCGAGATCCACCCCCGGATGCCGCTGATGCTGACGCCCGACCGCTGGGACGCCTGGCTCGACCCGTCCCGCACGGACACCGACGAGCTGCGCGAGCTGCTCGCCCCGCCGCCCGAGGGGCTGATGCGGGCCTACCCGGTCGCCACCGCCGTAAGCAACGTGCGCAACAACGGGCCGGAGCTGCTGAAGGAGCTGGAGGGGCCCGAAGAGGGCACACTCTTCTGACGTGACGCATGTGACGAAGACGGCAGCCACGACCACCGAGACCGTCGAGACCGGCGCCGGGACCGCCCGGATCACCTGGCACGCGGCCAAGAAGGCCCGGCTGGTGCTCGCCGTCAGCCATGGCGCCGGGGGCGGCATCGAGGCCCGTGATCTGCAGGCCCTGGCCGAGGCGCTGCCCGCCCACGGCGTGACCGTCGCCCGGGTGGAGCAGCCCTGGCGGGTGGCCGGGAAGAAGCTCGCGCCCGCGCCGAAGACGCTGGACACCGGCTGGCGCGGCGTCTGGCCCGCGCTGGCGAAGTCCGGGCTGCCGGTGATCTCCGGCGGGCGCAGCGCCGGGGCCCGGGTGGCCTGCCGTACCGCGACCGAGCTGGGGGCGCACGCCGTGCTCGCGCTCAGCTTCCCGCTGCACCCGCCGGGCAAGCCGGAGAAGTCCCGCGCCGACGAACTGCTGGGCGCCGGGGTGCCCACCCTGGTCGTGCAGGGCGGCAACGACCCGTTCGGGAAGCCCGGGGAGTTCCCCGCCGGGGAGTACCGGCTCGTGGAGGTCCCGTACGCAGATCATGGCTTCGCCGTGCCGAAACGTGCGGAGATCTCGCAGGACGAGGCCGTGGCGGTCATCACGGACGCGGTCGTAGGGTGGGCCGGGTCACTCGGGTAAAGCTTCGGGAATGCCGGGGCGGCGGTCACTGTTGTGCGGGACGTACGTGCTGGAGACCAGCACCGACGTCGTAGGAGAGGGAGTCCGCCGCATGGGTTCGACCATCTGCCCGACCCGCCGCAGCCGCGCCGACCTGGACTGGACGGTGCTGCACGCGGCCAGGACCGCCCCTATTCGGGCGGCGGGCGGACCGGATCGTCGTCTATCCTCCGATTCGGGTGAGACCGGTCTCGGTCTCACGAGAACACTCGAGGAGGTGGGTCCGGTCACTGGGACCGACGCAGGGACCGACAACGGCCAGGCGGAGCAGCCCGAGGGCCAGGGCGGCACGGGCGCGGAGACGGCCGCGGAGCGCAGCGCGCGCTTCGAGCGGGACGCGCTCGAGTTCCTCGACCAGATGTACTCGGCCGCACTGCGCATGACGCGCAACCCGGCCGACGCCGAGGACCTGGTGCAGGAGACGTACGCCAAGGCGTACGCGTCCTTCCACCAGTTCCGCGAGGGCACCAACCTCAAGGCCTGGCTGTACCGGATCCTCACCAACACCTTCATCAACTCCTACCGCAAGAAGCAGCGCGAACCCCAGCGCTCCGCGGCCGAGGAGATCGAGGACTGGCAGCTCGCCCGCGCCGAGTCGCACATGTCGACGGGCCTGCGCTCAGCGGAGTCGCAGGCGCTCGACCACCTGCCCGACTCGGACGTGAAGGCCGCGCTCCAGGCGATCCCCGAGGAGTTCCGCATCGCGGTCTATCTCGCGGACGTCGAGGGGTTTGCCTACAAGGAGATCGCCGACATCATGGGGACACCCATCGGTACGGTGATGTCCCGGCTGCACCGGGGCCGTCGTCAGCTGCGCGGCATGCTGGAGGACTACGCCCGTGACCGCGGGATGGTGCCGGCCGGTGCCGGAGAGTCGAACGAAGCGAAAGGCTCGGGGTCATGAGCTGCGGAGAGCCGCACGAGACGGATTGCAGCGAAATCCTCGATCATCTCTACGAGTTCCTCGACCGTGAGATGCCCGACTCGGACTGCGTGAAGTTCGAGCACCACTTCGAGGAGTGCTCGCCCTGCCTCGAGAAGTACGGCCTGGAGCAGGCCGTGAAGAAGCTCGTCAAGCGCTGCTGCGGGCACGACGACGTGCCGGGCGACCTGCGGGACAAGGTCATGGGCCGGATCGAGCTGATCCGCTCCGGCCAGGCCGTCCCCGAGCAGGACGTCACGGCCTCGCCCGCCACGCCGCGGGAGTCCTGACACTCCTGCACCTTTCAACTACCCCACCTCCGCACGGGTAGTCGCCCTCGCACACGTCACTCGAACGTGCTAATCCGTGGGTCATCGACCCACGGAACCCCCTGCCGCCGCCCTAGGCTCCGGGCCTGACGGACATGGCCGGGGGAGGGGCTCATGGAAGCGGTACCGGCACGGGCACGTGTCTTCATCGCCTGTGCCGCCACGGCCGCACTGCTCTGTCTGCTGCCGCAGCCGGGCCCCCGCGCCCCCTGGTGGGCGGTCGCGCTGCTCGCCGTGCTGTACGCGGGATGCGAGCGCGTCGCCCGGTCCCGGTTCACCGGCATCTCCCACCCGGCCGGGACCTTCTACCCCGTCCTGCTCGCCGGTGCCTTCCTCCTGCCGGCGCACGCCGCCGCGCTGGTGGCCGTGCCCGGCGCGCTGCTCTCGCACGTCGCCCGACGGCCCGTGGCGCTGCGGCGCCTCTGGCGGACCGCGCAGCTCGTCCTCGCGGTGTGGGCCGCGGCCGAGGTGCACCGGCTGCTCGGCGGGCGGGACGCGGTCGCCGCGGGCGACGTTCCCTACGCGCTCGGGCCCGCCGGAGCGGCGGTGCTGGCGTTCTGCCTGGTGCTCGCGCTGCTCGACGGCGGGATCCTGGCCGTGGCGGAACGGGTGCCGGTACGCCGGGCCTGGCGGGGACTGGTGGAGCGCTCGCTCGCGCCGATCGCCGTGCACGGTCTCGCCGGACTGATGATGGCCGTCCTGTGGCGCAGTCCCTACGGGCCCGTCGCCGCATTGCTCGTGCTGCTGCCCATGTGCGTCTCGTGGTGGGCGTTCGCCCAGTACCACCGGGAGCGCGCCGCCCACCAGGCGACCATCCGGGCCCTGGTGCAGGCCGTCGACATCAAGGACGGATACACCCGAGGCCACAGCGAGCGCGTCGGACAGGCCTCGATGATGATCGCCCGCGAGCTGGGCATGGCCGACGAGCGCGTCGAGGTGCTCCGCTTCGCCGGGATTCTGCACGACGTCGGCAAGCTGGGCGTGCCCACCCGGCTGCTCCGCAAGGACGGGCCGCTGACGCCCGAGGAGCGGCGGGTGATCGAGCTGCACCCGGAGTACGGGCACGAGATGGTGCGCGGCATCGGCTTCCTCGGCGAGGCCCGGGCCGCCGTGCTGCACCACCACGAGCGGCTGGACGGCAGCGGCTACCCCTACGGCCTGGTGGGCCGTCAGATCCCCGAGTCCGCACGGGTCGTGGCGGTCGCGGACGCCTTCGACGCCATGACCTCCACCCGCAGCTACAGCAGAGCCCGGCCCGTCGCCGTCGCCCTGGCCGAATTGGAGCGGTGCGCGGGCAGCCACTTCGACCCGGTGATGGTCGCCGCGCTCGTCGAGGCCGTCGGGCGGACGGGATGGCACCCCGCGGTGACCGCCGACGACGAGGAGACCCGCCCGACGCGCGTGCCGCCGCCCGGCGCGCCCCTCGCCGGCCGCCCGGGAGCACACCGATGAGCGCGGGCCGCCCCTCGCTGCTCACCCTCGTCCACGCCTGCGCCGCCCTCTTCGCCGCCGGATCCCTGGCCGCCACCCTCGACCGCGGCCTCGAGGAACGCCGGGTCGCCCTCGCCTTCGGCGTCCTCGTCGCCGTCGGCGAACTCACCCGGCGCAACGGCGCCCGGATCAGGGAACCGGCACCGCTCGGGGCCGCGGCGGCCCTGTCGTACGCCCTGCTCGGAGAGGCCGGCGGGCACGCCACCCACCACGGGCCCGCCCAGGCCGTCTCCGTGGTGCTGGCCGCCTCGCTGCTCGGCAGCGTCCCGCACATCGCACGCGGACAGGGGCCCACGCTCGACCACCTGGCCCGCCGCGTGCTCACCGTCGGATGCGTCGCCGTCTGCTTCCAGCCCCCCTACAACCGGGGCATGTTCGACGACTGGGGCGGACCCGCCTACGCCCTGCTGCTGCTCGCGCTGCTGTCGCTGACCGCGCTGTGTGACGCGGTGCTCGCCGCCGCCCTCGCCCACACCCGCACCGGCTGGCCCTTCGGGCCGGTGCTGCGCGACGAACTCCGGGCCGTGTGCGGCATCGGGTCCGCCGTCATCGCCACCGGGGCCGTGATGGCCCTCGCGGTCGCCGTCGTGGGCCTGTGGGCGCTGCCCGTCTTCTCCGTTCCGCTGCTGCTCGCCCAGATGTCGTTCCGCCGGTACGCCGCCGTCCGGTCCACCTACCGGCAGACCATCGCCTCCCTCGCCCGCGCCACCGAGGTCGCCGGCTACACCCCCAACGGCCACGCCCGGCGGGTCGCCGCGCTCAGCACGGCGGTAGGGCGGGACCTGGGGCTGACCGGGCCCGAACTGGCCGTGCTGGAGTACGCCGCGCTGATGCACGACATCGGGCAGCTCAGCCTCGTCGACCCGGTGCCCGCGGGCGCCACCGCGGCCCTGCCGGCAGCGGAGCAGCGACGGATCGCCCTGCTCGGCGGGGCCGTCGTACGGCAGACGGGCGTCGACGAGGCGGTGGCCGTGGTCGTGGAGCGGCAGGCCGACCCCTACCCCGAGCAGCCGC
Source organism: Streptomyces sp. NPDC059696 (assembly GCF_042733745.1). Taxonomy (NCBI): domain Bacteria; kingdom Bacillati; phylum Actinomycetota; class Actinomycetes; order Kitasatosporales; family Streptomycetaceae; genus Streptomyces; species Streptomyces sp. NPDC059696. Next base: position 47,659 of record NZ_JBHWFG010000026.1, on the reverse strand, counting down.
TCGCCGCGCGAATCGTCCGGGCCGTGAACGCGTACGAGGAGAAGTCCAGGGAAGGAGGGCCCGGCGGGCCGCTGACGGCGCTGGAGGAACTCCGGCTCGCCACCGCCGGGACGTACGCCCCGGAGGTGGTGGAATCACTGGCCCGGGTACTGGCAAGGAGCAGTCTGACGCTGCCCGTGGCTGGGTAACCCATGGGTAATGAGCGCCCCCGAGGCCGTACGTGGTTGGATGCGAAGGAGAAGGTGTCCGGGGGCTCGAAACACAGCTACGGCCAGCCCACCGCACGGAACTGGCAGGCGGGAATCGTGAGGATCTTCGGCAAGGGACGGCACCGGCCCTCCGCCTCCTGGCGGCAGGCCACGGACCGGGCGTTCACCCTCATCGGCGACGGCCGGTACGAGGACGCAGGCGCACTGTTGACACGTGCCGCCGATCTGGAGCCCTGGCTTTCCGAGTCCTGGTTCAATCTCGCGCTGCTGCACAAGTTCCGGCACGACTGGGAGCAGGCGCGGGCGGCGGGCCTGCGGGCCGTGGCGCTGCTCGACCGGGACACCGGCGCGCCCGACTGGTGGAACGTCGGCATCGCCGCCACCGCGCTCCAGGACTGGCCGCTGGCCCGGCGCGCCTGGCAGGCCTACGGGCTGCGGGTGCCGGGAGCGGCCAACGACTCCGGTGAGCCCCTCGGCATGGACCTCGGCAGTGCGGCCGTACGGCTGTCCCCGGAGGGGGAGGCCGAGGTCGTGTGGGGGCGGCGGCTGGATCCCGCGCGGATCGAGGTGCTGTCCATTCCGCTGCCGTCGTCGGGGCGGCGCTGGGGCGAGGTCGTCCTGCACGACGGTGTGCCGCACGGGGAGCGGACCACGGCCGCCGGGCACACCTACCCGGTGTTCGACGAGATCGAGCTGTGGGCGCCCTCGCCGGTGCCGACCTGGGTGGTGCTGCTGGAGGCGGCGACCGAGTCGGACCGGGACGCGCTGGAGCAGCTGGCGGCGGACGCCGGGTTCGCGGCGGAGGACTGGTCCTCCTCGGTGCGGTTGCTGTGCCGGATGTGCTCGGAGTCGCGGATGCCGTCGGACGAGGGCGACGGGGAGCATCTCGACCCGCACGATCACAGTGAGCCGGGGCATCCCGGGCCGCTGGGGCACCGGACGGACGGGCAGCTGTGGGTTCCCGAGCGGGAGTGCGGGTTGGCTGCGCCGGCTGCGCTGGTCCGGGGGCTTTTGGACGGGTGGGTCGCCGACAGCCCGGATTCTCGTGACTGGCGGGATTTGGAAGAGGTCTGCTAGGTCGTCCGACGGGTGCGGCGCCGTGGGGGTTGATCGCGCAGTTCCCCGCGCCCCCAAGAGAAGAAGGGGCGTCCGAGTCCGGCGTAATCTGTATCAGGATCTCAGCCCGGTCAGTTTCAGGAAGGCGTACACGACGTCATGGCTCAGCAGGACACCGATCAGCAGCGTGCGGGCGTGCTCCCCGTCGATGACGAGGGGTACGTGATCGACACGGAGGACTGCGAGGAGCGCGAGGCGGCCTGGCGGGAGCGCGGCACCTCGCGGCCGATCACCGTCGTCGGGAACCCGGTGCTGCACAAGGAGTGCAAGGACGTCACCGACTTCGGCGAGGAGTTCCAGCAGCTCGTCGCGGACATGTTCGCCAGCCAGCGCACCGCCGAGGGCGTGGGCCTCGCCGCCAACCAGATCGGCGTCGACGCGAAGGTCTTCGTCTACGACTGCCCGGACGACGAGGGCGTCCGGCACACCGGCGTCGTCTGCAACCCCAAGCTCGTCGAACTGCCCGCCGAGAAGCGCCGCCTGGACGACAGCAACGAGGGCTGCCTGTCGGTGCCCACCGCGTACGCGCCGCTCGCCCGGCCCGACTACGCCGAGGTGACCGGGCAGGACGAGAAGGGCAACCCGATCAAGGTGCGCGGCACCGGGTACTTCGCTCGGTGTTTGCAGCACGAGACGGACCACCTGTACGGCTACCTGTACATCGACCGGCTCTCCAAGCGCGAGCGCAAGGACGCGCTGCGGCAGATGGCCGAGAACGAGCCCCGCTACCCGGTCGTGGCCAACGACTGACCTTCCTCCGCCTCACCACGCGCACGGCGTCTGTTCGGGTGTCCCACCCAGGACAGGCGCCGTTCGTCTGTGCGGTTCGTCTGTGCGGTTCGTCTGTGTCGTTCGTCTGTGTCGTTCGTCTGTCCGTCGCATGTTCGATCGCTTCTGCTCTCCTGGTGATCCACAGGAAGTCACACAACGGGAGATTCCCGGCAGTGTGGGGTGGTGAATGAAGCAAATGCGTTCCCAGAACGGTCAGTTGTAGTGCTGAATGGGATGAGCGGGGTATGCAACGGCGCACGCCCGGCACGAAGGGAGGGGCGCCCGCGCCAACTGGCGGCTGAGAGGGGTTAGTTCGTGCATGCTTTGTCACACGGCACCACATGGACACCGGTCACGATCGCAGTTCCACCGTCGCTCTCTCTCCCGGTGATCGAGGCGGCGTTTCCCCGTCGGCTCCACCCGTATTGGCCGAAGTGCCAGGAGAAGACCCGGGCCTGGCTGCTCGAAAAGCGGCTCATGCCGGCGGACAAGGTGGAGGAATATGCCGACGGCCTTTGCTACACCGACCTCATGGCCGGGTACTACATCGGCGCCCCGGACGAGGTCATGCAGGCGATCGCCGATTACAGCGCCTGGTTCTTCGTCTGGGACGACCGTCACGACCGCGACATCGTGCACGGCCGCCCCGCGGCCTGGCGGCTGCTGCGGGACCGGCTGCATTCGGCCCTCGACTCCCCCGGGGAGCACCTGCACCACGAGGACCCACTGGTCGCCGGGTTCGCGGACAGTGTGCAGCGGTTGTACGCGTTCCTGTCCCAGACGTGGAACCTCCGGTTCGCCCGGCACTTCCACGCGGTGATCGACGCGTACGACCGGGAGTTCCACAATCGCACCCAGGGAATCGTCCCGACGGTCGACGAATATCTTCGGCTGCGGCGGCTCACGTTCGCGCACTGGATATGGACGGACCTGCTGGAACCGGCCGCCGGCTGTGAACTCCCCGACGCCGTGCGGAAACACAGCGCATTTCGGCGGGCCGCCCTGCTCAGTCAGGAGTTCGCCGCCTGGTACAACGATCTGTGCTCGCTCCCCAAGGAGATAGCGGGCGACGAGGTGCACAATCTCGGAATCAGTCTCATCACCCACGAGGGGCTGACCCTGGAACAGGCTGTCGTGGAAGTCCGGCGCCGTGTCGAGAAAACCATCACCGATTTCCTCGACGTCGAACAGGAGGCCATACGATTCGCCGACGGCCTCGCCGACGGCACCGTAAGGGGAAAGGAACTGAGCGCCGCCGTGCGGAGCTGCCTGGGCAATATGCGGAACTGGTTCAGTTCCGTCTACTGGTTCCATCACGAGTCCGGCCGGTACATGGTCGACAGCTGGGACGACCGGTCCACGCCCCCGTACGTCAACAACGAAGCGGCAGGTGAGAAATGACCGTCGAGTCTGTGAAGCCCGAAACCCCGCCGGCCGTGGAGCTGCGGGAACCGCCCCGGGCGGGCGGTGCCGTCCCGGTCCTCGGGCACGGCTGGAAGCTGGCACGCGACCCGCTGGCGTTCATGTCCCGGCTGCGCGAGCACGGCGACGTCGTGCGGCTGGCGCTCGGCCCGAAGACGGTGTACGCGGTCACCACCCCCGCCCTGACCGGCGCCGTGGCGCTGAGCAACGACTTCATCATCGCCGGGCCGCTGTGGGAGTCCCTGGAGGGCCTGCTCGGCAAGGAGGGCGTGGCCACGGCGAACGGTCCGCTGCACCGGCGCCAGCGGCGCACCATCCAGCCCGCCTTCCGGCTCGACGCCATCCCCGCCTACGGCCCGATCATGGAGGAGGAGGCCCACGCGCTCGTAGAGCGCTGGAAGCCCGGCGAGACGATCGACTGCACGTCGGAGTCCTTCCGGGTGGCCGTGCGCGTCGCGGCCCGCTGCCTGCTGCGCGGCGACTTCATGGACGAGCGTGCGGAACGGCTGTCCCTCGCCCTCACCACCGTCTTCCGGGGAATGTACCGGCGGATGGTGGTCCCGCTCGGACCGCTCTACAACCTGCCGGTCCCGGCCAACCGGAAATTCAACCGGGCCTTGGCCGATTTGCATCTCCTGGTCGACGAGATCGTCGCCGAGCGCCGGGCATCCGGTCAAAAGCCGGACGATTTGCTGACGGCATTGCTCGAGGCGAAGGACGACAATGGCGAACCGATCGGGGAACAGGAGATCCACGATCAGGTCGTCGCGATCCTCACCCCCGGCAGCGAAACCATCGCCTCCACGATCATGTGGCTGCTGCATATGCTCGCGGAGCACCCCGAACACGCCGACCGGGTGCGCGACGAAGTGCAGGCGGTCACCGGTGGGAAGCCGGTGGCATTCGCAGACGTCCGAGGACTCAGGCACACCAACAATGTCGTCGTCGAGTCCATGCGTTTGAGCCCAGCCGTCTGGATTCTGACGCGCCGGGCGGTACGGGACACGGAACTCGGTGGATACCGCATTCCGTCCGGGGCGGACATCATCTACAGCCCTTACGCGATCCAGCGCGACCCGAGGTCGTACGAGCGGAACCTGGAGTTCGACCCGGACCGCTGGCTTCCGGAGCGGGTCAAGAACGTCCCGAAGCACGCCATGAGCCCCTTCAGCGTGGGCAACCGCAAGTGTCCCAGCGACCACTTCTCGATGGCCATGCTGACGCTGATCACGGCGGCCCTGGCCACCGCGTACCGCTTCGAGCAGGTCGCGGGGTCGAAGGACGCCACGCGGGTGGGGATCACGCTCCGGCCGCACGACCTGCGGGTGCGGCCGGTGGCGCGGTGACCGGCATGCCCCTCAGGCCGCTTCCGGGCCCCTGAACGTCCGCCGGTAGGCGTTCGGGGTGGTCCCGATCGCCCGGACGAAGTGGTGGCGCAGCGTGGCCGCGTTGCCGAACCCCGTCCGGCCGGCGATCGCGTCCATGGTCTCGTCCGTCGCCTCCAGCAGCCGCTGGGCCAGCAGCACGCGCTGGCGCAGCACCCAGCGGTAGGGAGTCGTACCCGTCTCCTGCTGGAAGCGGCGGGCGAAGGTCCGCGGGGACATGAGGGCGCGGGCGGCCAGCTGCTCGACCGTGACCTCCTCGTCCAGGTGCCGTTCCATCCACGCCAGCACCTCACCGATCGTGTCGGCCTCCGGGAGCGGCAGCGGGCGCTCGATGTACTGGGCCTGGCCGCCGTCCCGGTGCGGGGGCACCACCATCCGCCGGGCGATCTTGTTGGCGACCTCGGTGCCCTGCTCCTTGCGCACCAGGTGCAGGCAGGCGTCGATGCCGGCGGCCGTGCCGGCGGAGGTGATCACGGGGTCCTCGTCGACGTAGAGCACGTCCGGCTCGACGACCACGCGCGGGTACAGACGGGCGAGGTCCGCGGCGTGCTTCCAGTGCGTGGCACAGCGGCGGCCGTCCAGCAGCCCGGCCGCGGCCAGCACGAAGACGCCGGAGCAGACGCTGAGCACCCGGGCGCCACGGTCGACCGCGCGCCGCAGGGCGTCCAGCAGCTCCGGCGGGAAGTCCCGGGAGGCGTAGCTGTGCCCGGCCGGCACGGCGATCAGATCGGCCGACTCCAGCCGCTCCAGGCCGTGCTCGGCGTGGAGCGAGAAACCCGAGTTCATCCGCAGCACCGGGCCCTCGGCCGAGGCGACGGCGAAGTCGTACACCGGCAGGCCCTCGTCGCTGCGGTCGGTGCCGAAAACCTCGCACACCACACCCAGTTCGAAGGGATTCACGCCGTCGAGCAGGGCGACGGCCACGTTCTGCAGCATGCGTCCAGTGTGCCTCGCCGTTGGCAGTAATTCGAGGGTCTACGGCAGTCCTGCCACTGACGGTAAGGAGTCATCAGCGCGACAGTGGTGTCCATGAACAGCAACCAGGTAGAAGCACTGATCGGACTGACCGCCACCTTCGGGATCCTGGTCCTCCTGATCCTCCCGTCCGTGATCGGCCTGGTGCGCGAGAGGCGCATCGACCGTCAGATCCGGGAGGCTCAGGAGGCCCGCGAGGAGGTGCCGGCTCAGAAGTCCTCGTCCAGGTCGACGGTGCCCTCCACCGCCACCTGGTACGCCGAGGGACGCCGCTCGAAGAAGTTGGTCAGCTCCTGAACCCCCTGGAGCTCCATGAAGGAGAAGGGGTTCTCGGAGCCGTACACCGGAGCGAAGCCGAGGCGGGTCAGCCGCTGATCCGCCACGCACTCCAGGTACTGCCGCATCGACTCGGTGTTCATACCCGGCAGGCCGTCACCGCACAGGTCGCGCGCGAACTGCAGCTCGGCCTCGACGGCCTCCCGGAGCATGTCCGTCACCTCCTGCTGGAGCCGGTCGTCGAAGAGCTCCGGCTCCTCCTTGCGGACGGTGTCGACCACGTCGAAGGCGAAGGACATGTGCATCGTCTCGTCGCGGAACACCCAGTTGGTGCCGGTGGCCAGGCCGTGCAGCAGGCCCCGGCTGCGGAACCAGTAGACGTACGCGAAGGCCCCGTAGAAGAACAGGCCCTCGATGCACGCGGCGAAGCAGATCAGGTTGAGCAGGAAGCGGCGGCGGTCCGCCTGGGACTCCAGGCGCTCCAGCTTCTCGACCTCGTTGATCCACTTGAAGCAGAACCCGGCCTTCTCGCGGATGGACGGGATGTTCTCCACGGCCGCGAAGGCCGCCGCCCGGTCCTCCGGGTCGGGGAGATAGGTGTCGAGCAGCGTCAGATAGAACTGCACGTGCACCGCCTCCTCGAAGAGCTGACGGCTCAGGTACAGCCGCGCCTCGGGGGAGTTGATGTGCTTGTACAGCGTCAGCACCAGGTTGTTCGCGACGATCGAGTCGCCCGTCGCGAAGAAGGCGACCAGCCGGCCGATGAGGTGCTGCTCCGCGGGGGAGAGCTTGGCGAGGTCGGCGACGTCCGAGTGGAGGTCGACCTCCTCCACGGTCCAGGTGTTCTTGATGGCGTCCCGGTAGCGCTCGTAGAAGTCGGGGTAGCGCATGGGGCGCAGGGTGAGTTCGAAGCCGGGGTCGAGAAGGTTCTGGGTGGTCATTACTGGCAGGCCTCGCAGGACTCGGGGTTTTCCAGGGAGCAGGCGACCGCTTCCGGGTCGGGGGTGGCCTGCACGGGCACGGTGGCCCGGGCGGCTCGGGCGATGCGGGTCGCCGGGCGCGAGCGCAGGTAGTACGTCGTCTTCAGCCCGGACTTCCAGGCGTAGGCGTACATCGAGGAGAGCTTGCCGATGGTCGGTGTCTCCAGGAACAGGTTCAGGGACTGGGACTGGTCCAGGAACGGCGTCCTGGCCGCCGCCATGTCGATCAGGCCGCGCTGCGGGATCTCCCACGCCGTGCGGTAGAGGGCGCGCACGTCCTCGGGGATCCAGGCGAAGCCCTGCACCGAGCCGCTGGCCTCGCGCAGGGCCTCCCGGGTGCGGGCGTCCCACACGCCGAGCCGCTTCAGCTCGTCCACCAGGTAGGAGTTGACCTGGAGGAACTCGCCCGACAGCGTCTCGCGCTTGAACAGGTTGGACACCTGCGGCTCGATGCACTCGTACACGCCCGCGATGGAGGCGATGGTGGCCGTGGGCGCGATGGCCAGCAGCAGCGAGTTGCGCATGCCGGTCGTGGCGACGCGCTCGCGCAGCGCCGCCCAGCGCTCCGGCCAGGTCAGCTCCGCGTCGTAGTGGTCCGGGTGCAGCACGCCCCGGGCCGTGCGGGTCTTCTCCCAGGCCGGCAGCGGGCCGTTGCGCTCGGCGAGGTCGGCGGAGGCCTCGTACGCGGCGAGCATGATCCGCTCGGCGATACGGGTGGACAGGGCCTTGGCCTCGGGCGAGTCGAAGGGCAGGCGCAGCTTGAAGAAGACGTCCTGGAGGCCCATCGCGCCGAGGCCGACCGGACGCCAGCGGGCGTTGGAGCGGCCCGCCTGCTCGGTCGGGTAGAAGTTGATGTCCACGACCCGGTCGAGGAACGTCACGGCCGTGCGGACGGTCTCGTCCAGGCGCTCCCAGTCGATGTCCCCGCCGGTCACGAACGCGCCGAGGTTCACCGAGCCCAGGTTGCAGACCGCCGTCTCGCCGTCGTCGGTGACCTCCAGGATCTCCGTGCAGAGGTTGGAGGAGTGCACGACGTGTCCGGGCTCGGCCGTCTGGTTGGCGGTGCGGTTGGCGGCGTCCTTGAAGGTCATCCAGCCGTTGCCGGTCTGCGCGAGGGTGCGCATCATGCGGCCGTACAGCTCACGCGCGGGCAGGGTCTTCTTCGCGAGGCCCTTCGCCTCGGCCGCCCGGTACGCGGCGTCGAACTCCTCGCCCCACAGGTCGACCAGCTCCGGCACGTCGGAGGGGGAGAACAACGACCACGGCGCGTCCGCGTTCACGCGCCGCATGAACTCGTCCGGCACCCAGTGCGCGAGGTTCAGGTTGTGCGTACGGCGGGCGTCCTCGCCGGTGTTGTCGCGCAGCTCCAGGAACTCCTCGATGTCGGCGTGCCAGGTCTCCAGGTAGACCGCGGCGGCACCCTTGCGCCGGCCGCCCTGGTTCACGGCGGCGACCGAGGCGTCCAGGGTCTTGAGGAACGGGACGATGCCGTTGGAGTGCCCGTTGGTGCCGCGGATCAGTGAACCGCGGGCGCGGATCCGGGAGTAGGCGATGCCGATGCCGCCGGCGTGCTTCGACAGCCGCGCCACCTGGTGATACCGGTCGTAGATGGAGTCCAGCTCGTCCTGCGGGGAGTCCAGGAGGTAGCAGGACGACATCTGGGGGTGCCGGGTGCCGGAGTTGAAGAGCGTGGGGGAGGAGGGGAGGTAGTCGAGGCGGCTCATGAGCCCGTAGAGAGCCGCGACCTCGTCCACCGCGCGTACGGTGTCGTCCTCGGCGAGACCGCACGCCACCCGCAGCATGAAGTGCTGGGGCGTCTCGACGACCTTGCGGGTGTGCGGGTGGCGCAGCAGATAGCGGCTGTGCAGGGTGCGCAGGCCGAAGTAGCCGAAGCGGTCGTCGGCCGCACGGTCGATCAGCGCGTCGAGGCGGGCGGCGTGGACGCGCACGAACTCGGCGGTGCGGTCGGCGATGAGCCCCTCGCGGTGGCCGACCGCGACGGACTCGGTGAAGGACGTGACGCCCTGCGAGGCGGCCTCCTCGCGGATGCCGATGGTCAGCAGCCGGGCGGCCAGCCGGGAGTAGGCGGGGTCCTCGGAGATCAGACCGGCCGCTGCCTCCGTCGCCAGTTCCCGCAACTCCGCCTCGTCCGCGGCGGCGGACCGGCCGCGCAGCGCGGCGGCGGCGACCCGGCCGGGGTCGGCGTCGGGGAGGTCGGCGGTCAGCTCGCTCAGGGTCCGCAGCAGCGCGGCACCGGGAGCGTCGTGCTCCTCTTCGGCTGAGACCGGTTCGGCTGGCGCGATGGTCACGTGGGGCTCTCCCTCGCTCGGCACGGGGGCCTCGTCGAGGGCAGGGGGCAGCACGCGAGCGCACTGCGGCGTCGCGTCCACCGGCCCACTCCACGAGGCCCGGACGTCAGGGCACACCGGCCGGGTGGCCGGGTGCGCTGTCGGCAGGTCCTCGGACTGACCCCTGTGCACGACGGCCCCAGGAACGGGCGGTTCCGGGAACAGACATGCACAAGTACACCGTTGCGGGACAGTTCCGGATTCGCACCGGATTCCCCTGCGGCGACAGCGAGCACGAGCATACATCTTGTGCCGGGTTCGAACGGCACCCCCAGATGTTGTGTCGTGCTGGTTTCAGAGCGTCAACTCATAGGTGAGAAGAGTGATGTCCGTCAGCTCCGGGAGGGGGTTCCAGTCACGATCGGGGGTACGCGTGAAGCCCAGCCGTCCGTAGATGCGGTGGGCCGCGTGCATGGTGGGCTGGGTCGACAGCACGACGCTCCGGCAGCCCGGGGTGGCCCGTGCCCGCTCGACGCAGGAGCGCACGAGGGCCTCGCCGACTCCCTGTCCGCGGGCCGCGTGCGCGACGGCGAGCATGCGGATCTCGGCCTCTCCGGGGCCGGCTATGTCGGCCATGGGCCCGCCGGACGGCACGAAGGTGACGCCGCCGAGCACGCGGCCGTCCTTCAGAGCCGCCAGGACGTCCGCGGCGCCGGCTCGTCCGGCGACGTCCCTCAGTACGCCCAGGTACGCGTCGCCCTCGCCGAAGTCGAGGAGGCCGTCCTGAAGGTAGGCCTGGGCGGTGATGGTGCCGAGTTCGTCGTATTCGGTGGGATGCGCACGGCGGATCAGGAGGTCCATGGCGCGAGTGTGCACGACAGCGGGCCGCCGATGTGTGTCAGGTCGGCGGCCCGCTGCGGGTGTGGTGTGGTTGTTCGCGCAGTTCCCCGCGCCCCTGAGCGCGGCCCGCTCAGGCCGCGCTCAATGGCTCGTCCCCGCCGTCGCAGGCGGGAGTTCCACCTGGACCCCCGGGTCGCCCGCGTCCGCCGTGTAGTCCTCCGGCTTGGTCTCGTCGATGCCGTCGGGAGCCTTCAGGGCCTTCAGGACGAAGGTCAGGACCACCGTCACCACCACGTTCAGGACGAACGCCGTGAGGCCGATGTAACCGATCTCCCCGATGCCCGGGATCTCCTTCGCGGAGCCGCCGAAGTGCTTCTGCGTCGGGGAGGCCACGCCGTACGCCGCGACCGTGCCGTAGACCATGCCGACCGCCCAGCCCGCGAGCAGGGCCCAGCGGTGGAACCAGCGGGTGAACAGGCCGCCGACCAGCGCCGGGAAGGTCTGCAGGATCCAGATGCCGCCCAGCAGCTGGAAGTTGATGGCGACCGTCTTGTCCATGGTGAGGACGAACGCCAGGGCGCCGACCTTCACCAGCAGGGAGACCAGCTTGGAGACCTTGGTCTCCTGCGCCGGGGTGGCGTCCGGCTTGATGAAGTCCTTGTAGATGTTGCGGGTGAAGAGGTTCGCGGCCGCGATGGACATGATGGCCGCCGGCACCAGCGCGCCGATGCCGATCGCCGCGAACGCCACGCCCGCGAACCAGTCCGGGAACATCGTCTCGAACAGCTGCGGGATCGCCAGCTGACCGTTCTGCACCTTGATGCCGGCCGCGATCGCCATGAAGCCGAGCAGCGCCAGCAGACCCAGCATCAGCGAGTACAGCGGCAGGATCGTGGTGTTGCGGCGGATCACCTCACGGCTCTTCGAGGACAACGTCGCCGTGATCGAGTGCGGGTACATGAACAGGGCGAGGGCGGAGCCCAACGCCAGCGTGGCGTACGTCCACTGGCCCGGCTCGGCCGGTGCCAGGGCCCCGCGTGGCGCGCCGGTCGCCGGATTGGTCTGGCTGAACGCGTCGCCGGCCTTGGCGAAGATGTCGTCGAAGCCGCCCAGTTTGATCGGGATGTAGATGATCGCCACCGCGATGACGATGTAGATCAGCGTGTCCTTCACGAACGCGATGAGCGCGGGGGCCCGCAGACCCGACGAGTACGTGTACGCCGCGAGCACGCCGAACGCGATCAGCAGCGGCAGGTCCTTGACGAACCAGTTGGTGTTCTCGCCGCCGCCGACACCCATCACGTCCAGCACGGCCTGGATGCCGACCAGTTGGAGCGCGATGTACGGCATCGTCGCCAGGATGCCCGTCACGGCCACCGCCAGCGACAGGCCCTTCGAGCCGAAGCGGCCGCGCACGAAGTCGGACGTCGTGACGTACCCGTGCTTGTGGGACACCGACCACAGGCGCGGCAGGAAGGTGAAGATCAGCGGGTACACCAGGATCGTGTACGGCACGGCGAAGAAGCCGGCCGCGCCCGCCGCGTAGATCGCCGCCGGCACGGCGACGAAGGTGTACGCCGTGTACAGGTCGCCGCCGAGCAGGAACCAGGTGATCCAGGTGCCGAACGAGCGCCCGCCCAGGCCCCATTCGTCCAGGCTGTGTTCGTTCTCGGCCTTGCGCCAGCGCGCGGCCAGGAAGCCCATGGCCGTCACGGCCACGAAGAAGAAGATGAAGACGGCGAGTGCGACGCCGTTCACGCCGTCCTTCACTGCGACGCACCGCCCTTCGCGGCCGAGCGGGCGCGCTGGTCACGCTGCCACAGCTTGTAGGCGATCATCGTCAGAGCGGTGGAGATGAGCACCCACGCCATCTGGTACCAGTAGAAGAACGGGATACCGATGAAGGCCGGGTCGGTCTTGGCGTACGAACCGACCCACAGCATGGCCACGAACGGCGCGACGAGGCACACGGCGATGACGACGCGCACGGGCGTCACCACCGGCCCTCTGCTTGCTTCAGGCGCTTGCGACATCAGGCGGCTCCATCCCTTGGTGATCACCTGTGCAATGCGCAGGCAATCTAGGTCAGGGGGAGGCGGGAGCGGAACCCCTCGTCCGCAATGCGGTACCCAACCGAAACCCGGCGCCAGCAGGGACGGAGCGCCGCCCGGCCGGCTACTCGGCGGGCCGCTTCAGCCGCGCCACGAACTTGTACCGGTCGCCCCGGTAGACCGACCGCACCCACTCCACCGGCTGGCCGTCCCGGTCCAGCGAGTGCCGGGAGAGCATCAGCATCGGCAGCCCGACGTCCGTGCCGAGCAGACCGGCCTCGCGCGGGGTGGCCAGGGACGTCTCGATGGTCTCCTCGGCCTCCGCGAGATGGACGTCGTAGACCTCGGCCAGCGCCGTGTAGAGGGACGTGTACTTCACCAGGGACCGGCGCAGGGCGGGGAAGCGCTTCGCGCTGAGGTGGGTGGTCTCGATGGCCATCGGCTCGCCGTTGGCCATGCGCAGCCGCTCGATGCGCAGCACGCGTCCGCCGGGCGTGATGTCGAGCAGCCCGGCCAGCCGGTCGTCGGCGGTGATGTAGCCGATGTCCAGCAGCTGCGAGGTGGGTTCGAGGCCCTGGGCGCGCATGTCCTCGGTGTACGAGGTCAGTTGCAGCGCCTGCGAGACCTTCGGCTTGGCGACGAACGTGCCCTTGCCCTGGATGCGCTCCAGCCGGCCCTCGACGACCAGCTCCTGCAGCGCCTGGCGCACGGTGGTGCGGGAGGTGTCGAACTCCGCCGCCAGCGTGCGCTCGGGCGGGACCGGCGTGCCCGGCGCCTGGGTCTCGGTCATGTCGAGCAGGTGCTTCTTCAGCCGGTAGTACTTGGGCACGCGCGCGGTACGGACGGGCACCCCGTTCTCGTTCTCCGCACTGCTGACGTCGGTGCTCATGCTCCGCCTTCCCGGCCCGGTCTGCCGACACGATCCCACTTGTATACCGTCGGCGCCTCTTTTGGTCTAGTCCACCATTCCCTGTGGTCTACCCGCAGTATGCCTCGTTCCCTTCGGGTTTTCGCTGGCTTCTTACTTAAAGGTTCCTGCATATGTAGGTCGCATAACGGCTGGTCAGAGCTTTATCGGGCCCCTTGACAGGCCCTCTGGTCCGGTCCAAGCTCCTCGGTACTGGTCTACACCATTGGTCCAGGCCCGGCCCCACGTTCACTGCGGGGAGCCAGGGGGGTTGTGGGATCCCTGAGGAGGGTGGCGTGAAGCGCAAGCTGACAGCCGCGATCGGTATCGCGGGCATGATGGTCTCCATCGCGGCATGCGGGGGCGAGGGCGACGGGGGCTCGGACAAGGGCGCGGACGCCAAGGAGCTGACCGTCTGGCTCACCGTCGACGCCCAGAACAACTGGCCCGGGCTGGTGAAGGCCGCCGACGCCGCCGTGAAGAAGACGCACCCCGGCGTCAAGATCAACCACGAGTACTACGGCTGGCCCGACAAGAACGCCAAGCTCGACGCCGTCCTCGCCACCGACAAGGCCCCCGACGTGGTCGAGATGGGCAACACCGAGATGCTCGGCTACATGGTCAAGGGCGCCTTCGCCCCCCTCGACGCGTCCGAGTTCGACAACTCGGACGCCTGGCTGGACGGCCTCAAGGCCTCCGTCACCTACCAGGGCAAGACCTACGGCGTCCCGTACTACGCCGGCGGTCGCGTCGCCAACTGGCGCAAGGACGTCGCGGCGTCCGCCGGGGTGAAGGAGACGCCGAAGACGTACAAGGACCTCACCGCCGCCCTGGACAAGATCCAGAAGAAGCAGGGCGACAAGTTCAACGCCTGGTACCAGCCCACCCGCGACTGGTACGCGGCCATGTCCTTCGTCTACGACGCCGGCGGCGCCATCGCCACCGAGTCGGGCGGCCAGTGGAAGGCGTCCCTCTCCTCGCCCGAGTCCCTCAAGGGCCTGAAGGAGTTCAAGAAGGTCGTCGACTCCTACATGCACGGCGACAAGACCAAGGACGAGTCCGACCGCTACATCGTCTACGGCCAGGGCAAGTCCGCCATGATCTTCGCGGCCGCCTGGGAGGGCGCCACCGCCGAGGACCCGAAGAACGACAAGACCGGCAAGCTCAAGGGCAACCTCGAGAACTTCGTGATGCCCGGCCCGTCCGGCAAGAACATGCCCGTCTTCCTGGGCGGCAGCGACCTCGCCGTGCCCGTGAAGTCCGACGCGCAGGCCCTGGCCGCCGAGTGGATCAACGCGTTCACCGGCTCCTCCGGGCAGAAGGGCCTGATGGCCAAGGGCAACCTGCCCAACAACAAGACCGACCTCGCGACGCTCAAGAACGACCCGAAGACGGCGGTCCCCGCCACCGCGGCCGAGTCCAGCTGGTTCGTCCCGATGGCACCCGGCTGGGGCCAGGTCGAGAAGGCCCAGATCCTGCAGACCATGCTGCAGAGCATCGGCACCGGCAAGAAGTCCGTCGAGGCCGCCGCCAAGGACGCGGACGCCGCGATCGACAAGGTCATCAACACCAAGTGACCTGAGCGCGGGGCTCCCGGCCTGCGGAGCCCCGCCGTCCGTACGACCTGAGGGACCGCCGAGGAGCGCGCGATGAGTGCCGCAGAGACCACCACCCCTGCCAAGGTGCCGCCACCGCGGCAGGCACCGCCGCCGCCCCCGAAGGACCGGCGGCCCCGCGGACAGCGCACGTCGGGCGGGGCCCTGGCCCCCTGGCTGCTGCTCGCACCCTGCCTGCTGATCCTCGCCCTGGTCATGGGCTATCCGCTGGCCCGCCTGGTCACCCTGTCCTTCCAGAAGTTCGGCCAGTCCCAGCTGTGGGGCTTCCAGCCGGCCGAGACGGTCGGGTTCGACAACTTCGCCCAGGTGCTGGGTGACGGCGAGTTCTGGGCCGTCGTCGTGCGCACGATCGTCTTCGCGGCCGGCGCCGTCGTCTTCACCATGGTGATCGGCATGGCACTCGCCCTGCTGCTCCAGCGGGTCTCCGGCTGGCTGAAGGTACTGATCAACATCGTGCTGGTGGCCAGCTGGGGCATGCCCGTGATCGTGGCGACCACGGTCTTCAAGTGGCTCTTCGACTCCGACTACGGCGTCTTCAACGCGTTGCTCAGCAAGCTGCCCGGCGTCGAGATGGTCGGCCACAACTGGTTCGCCAGTGGCCCCGAGGGCTTGGCCGTGATCATGCTGCTGGTGATCTGGGGAGCCGTGCCGTTCGTGGTCATCACCCTCAGCGCCGGTCTCACCCAGGTCCCGAAGGAACTGGAGGAGGCCGCCCGCCTGGACGGCGCGAGCTCCTGGGGCGTCTTCCGGTTCGTCACCCTGCCCGTCCTCAAGCCGATCATCGTGATGCTCACGACCCTGTCGGTCATCTGGGACATGGGCGTCTTCCCCCAGGTGTTCGTCATGCGGGGCGGCCACCCCGAACCGGAGTTCCAGGTCCTCAATACCTACTCCTACGACCGGGCGTTCGTGGTCAACGACTACGGACAGGGCTCCGCCATCGCGCTGGTCACCGTCCTGCTGCTGCTCGGCGTGGTCGCCGTCTACATGCGGCAGATGCTGAAGATCGGAGAGGTCGAATGAGCACGCTCGGCACGCTCACCAAGACCGGCGGCCGCACGCCGGCCGGCCGCCGGAGGTCGGGCGGCCGCCGCACGCCGCGGCTCGGCTGGAACCTCCTCGGCCTCCTCGTCTTCGTCGTCGCCGGCTTCCCGCTCTACTGGATGCTCAACACCGCGTTCAAACCCGCCAAGGACGCCATCGACCCGGACCCGAGCCTGCTGCCGACCGGCCTCACCTTCGACAACTTCGGCCGGGCCCTGGACATCGCCGACTTCTGGGGGCCCGTCGGCCGCAGTCTCGTGGTGTCGCTGGCCGTGGTGGTCATCGGCATGGCCGTCGGGCTGCTGGCCGCGCTCGCCATCTCCCGCTTCGCCTTCCGCGGCCGCAAGATCGTGATCGTGGGCATCCTCGCGGTCCAGATGGTCCCGCTGGTGGCCATGATCATCCCGGTGTTCCTGCTGCTCAACGACCTGGGCCAGTACGACCGGCTGACCGGCCTCATCATCACCTACCTGACCTTCGTCCTCCCGTTCACGGTGTGGACGCTGCGGGGCTTCATCGTCAACATCCCGAGGGAACTGGAGGAGGCGGCCATGGTCGACGGCTGCTCCCGCACCGGCGCCTTCCTGCGGGTCGTCTTCCCGCTCCTGGCCCCCGGCATGGTCGCCACCTCGGTCTACGGTTTCATCCAGGCCTGGAACGAGTACCTGTACGCCCTGATGCTGCTCAGCCAGAAGAACCAGACGGCGACCGTCTGGCTCGGCAACTTCACCACCAAACACGGCACCGAATACGCCCCGATGATGGCCGGCGCCACGATGATGGCCGTGCCGATCGTCGCCCTCTTCCTCCTCGTCCAGCGCAAGATGGCCGCGGGCCTGACCGCGGGCGCAGTGAAGGGATGACCTCACCCGATGACGACACTCGCCAGCGGCACCGGCACACTCACCCGCGACGCCCTGACCGTCCTCCAGCCCGGCTTCACCGGCACCACCGCCCCCGACTGGCTGCTGCGCCGGCTCGGTGAGGGCCTCGCCTCCGTCGGCCTCTTCGGCCGCAACATCGCCTCACCGGACCAACTGGCCGCCCTCACCGCCCAGCTGCGGGCCGAGCGCGACGACGTCCTCGTCGCGATCGACGAGGAGGGCGGCGACGTGACCCGTCTGGAGGTGCGCAGCGGCTCCTCCTTCCCGGGCAACCACGCGCTCGGCGCGGTCGACGACGTGGAACTGACCCGGCAGGTCGCCCACGAACTGGGCCTGCGCCTCGCCGCCTGCGGCGTCAACCTCAACTGGGCCCCCTCCGCCGACGTCAACTCCGACCCGCGCAACCCGGTCATCGGCGTCCGCTCCTTCGGCGCCGACACCGATCTCGCCGCCCGGCACACCGCCGCCTACGTCACCGGCCTGCAGTCGGCCGGTGTCGCCGCCTGCACCAAGCACTTCCCCGGTCACGGCGACACGGCCGTCGACTCCCACCACGCCCTGCCGCGCATCGACGTCTCCGCCGAGGTGCTGGCCGAACGCGAGCTGATCCCGTTCCGCGCCGCCATCGCCGCCGGCACCCGGGCCGTCATGAGCGCCCACATCCTGGTCCCCGCCCTGGACCCGGACCGCCCGGCCACCCTCTCCCGCCGCATCCTCACCGGCCTGCTCCGCGACGAGCTCGGCTACGACGGCCTCATCGTCACCGACGGCATGGAGATGCGGGCCATCGCCGGCACCTACGGCATCGAACGCGGCAGCGTCCTCGCCGTCGCCGCGGGCGCCGACGCGATCTGCGTGGGCGGCGGCCTCGCCGACGACGCGACCGTGCTGCGCCTGCGCGACGCCCTGGTCTCCGCCGTGCGCGCGGGCGAACTCCCGGAGGAACGCCTCGCCGAGGCCGCCGACCGGGTGCGCGCACTGGCCCGCTGGACCGGGACGGCGAGCCACCCGGCCGAGACGTCCCAGGGCACCGGGATCGGCCTGCACGCCGCCCGCCGCGCCCTCACCGTGACCGCGGCGCCCGGCCTCGGCAGTCCCGGCACCTTCGAGCCCCTCACCGAACCGCCCTACGTCGCCGCCCTCACCCCCGTCGCCAACATCGCCGTCGGCGACGAGACTCCCTGGGGCGTCGCCGCGGAACTCGTCCACCTCCTGCCGGGCACGGTGACGGGCAGCTTCTCCGCCGGGGACGGCCCCCAGCGGGAGGCCGGTGAGAACGCCGGACGGGAGGCGCTCCAGGCCGCCGGTACCCGCCGCATCGTCGCCGTCGTCCGCGACGAACACCGCCACCCCTGGATGGCCTCGGCCCTCGACACCCTGCTCGCGGCCCGCCCCGAGACCGTGGTGGTCGAGATGGGCGTCCCCCAGGCCGCCCCGCGAGGCGCCCTGCACATCGCCACCCACGGTGCGGCCCGCGTCTGCGGCCGCGCGGCGGCCGAGGTGATCGCCGGGGTCACGGGGGTCTGAGAGAGCCAGGGCCCGCCCGGGCCCCTGGCGATCACCTCGGCCGGCCAGGCCGCCCGGCCACGCCCGGCACCTTTTCGCCGGCAGGGAGGGGGCGGCCCTCCTCTTCGCCGGTAGGGAGGGGGCGGCCCTCCTCCGCTCGATGTTGTTGTCCTACGTATGAATGTAGTACTTCTTATACATGAGCGAGCAGGTGCACAACAGGTTGGCGGTGGTGCGCGCCGAACGCAAGGTGTCGCGCCAGGGCCTGGCCGAGGCAGTGGGAGCCCACTACCAGACCATCGGCTACATCGAGCGGGGCCAGTACAACCCGAGCCTCGACCTGGCACTGAAGATCTCCAGGTTCTTCGGTCTGCCGGTCGAGGCCCTGTTCTCCCTCGAACCGTTCCGCCCGCTCACCGACGAGGTCTACGGGAGGAACCGGACATGACGACGACGCCCCTCACCCGCTACGACCGGAGCATGCTGCGGCTGATGAACGACCGCCGCGCGGCCGCCTGGTACGCCACGGCGGCCCGCCGCCGTCTGACCGTCGCCGCCCATGTCGTCCTCAGCGTGGCCATCGGCGGCCTGATGACCCACTTCTGCCTCGCCGAGGGCGAGCCCCTGTGGGCCGTCGCCGCGACAGCGGTGCTGTTCCTTCCCTGGATGATCGCGACCGGCCTGATCAACGGCGCCACCCGGGGCCTGCTGGAACTGCGCGAACGCGCCTTGGACGAGCGGCAGTCGGCGGAACGCAGCGGCGTCCTGGCCGGTGCCCACCGCGTGACGACCCTGCTCCTGGCCGCAGCGGCGGTCGCGCTGCTGATCACGGGCGGCATCGCCGGTGACGCCCCGAGGGCCTACGCCGCCCCCTTGCTCATCGCCGTCCTCGTCGTGCACCGGTTGATGCCCCTGTGGGTGGCAGGCTGGCGCGCCCAGGACGAACCGGCCGACGAGGACGCGGCCGGGGCCGGGGCCCTGGACTTCTGAGTCTGGCGGGGGCCCCGGGAGCAGGGGACGGCGGAGGACCCGGGAGCAGGGGACGGCGGAGGACCCCCGGCGGTCGCCGTCGACTGGCAGAGGAGTGCCCCAGGGGGACCCTAGATCCCCTGCCACTCCGGCTTGTTGGCATACGTGTGGCGGAAGTAGTCCGCCAGCTTCAGCTTCGACGCGGCGGGCTCGTCGACGACGACGGTCGCGTGCGGGTGGAGCTGGAGCGCGGAGGCGGGGCACACGGCGGCGACCGGCCCTTCCACCGACGCGGCGACCGCGTCCGCCTTGTTCTCGCCGGTGGCGAGCAGCACCAGGTGCCGGGCCTCCAGGATCGTGCCGATGCCCTGCGTGATCACGTGGTGCGGCACCTGGTCGATGTCACCGTCGAAGAAGCGCGCGTTGTCGATCCGCGTCTGCTCGGTCAGCGTCTTGATCCGCGTCCGCGACGCCAGCGACGAGCACGGCTCGTTGAACCCTATGTGCCCGTCGGTCCCGATGCCGAGCAGCTGGAGGTCCACACCGCCGGCGTCCGACAGCGCCTGGTCATAGGCCTCGCAGGCCCCCTGCACATCCGCCGCCGTGCCGTCCGGGCCCGTGAACTGGTCCATGCCGATGCCGAGCGGCTCCAGCACCTCACGCCGCAGCACCGACCGGTACGACTCCGGGTGATCGGCGGGCAGGCCCACGTATTCGTCGAGCTGCGCGATCCGCGCCCGTCCGACGTCCACCGCACCGGAGCGGACCTTCGCCGCCAGCGCCTCGTACACGGGCAGCGGCGTCGAGCCGGTGGCCACGCCGAGCAGGGCGGCGGGCTTGCGCCGGAGCAGCTGAGCCATGGCCTCGGCGATGAGCTCGCCGCCCGCCTTGCCGTCCGGGACGATGACAACTTCCACGCTGGGCCTGCCGATCTGAGAGGAGCACTCAACTGGGACTGGGCCTGTGAGGGGCCATGTGGTTTAGACCAATCTAACAGAGGGGTTCCTTCCGGCCCAGGGCGCACGCCACCACTCCCGCACGGGCGGCGCTGCCGTGCCCGCCGGGCCACCAGGGGGTGAACAGTGCTCCTGTGCACAAGGTGACGAAGCGGACTTGAGGCCTCCCGGGCGGGCGGTGCCGAACCCGGGGGAGTGGAATGGGGTCTGCAGTCGTCCCACCCCCGGGAAGGAACCACGCCATGACCGCCCCCGCCGCACCAGGTCCCCTCAGCGAGTCCCCGGGCCGGACCATGGCCCGTGAGATGGCCGAACAGCCCGCCGTCCTGCGCCGGCTCCTGTCCGAGGGCGCCCCCGCCATCCAGGACGTCGCACGGAAGATCGCCGCCCGCACACCCCGCTTCGTCCTGCTGACCGCGCGGGGCACCTCCGACAACGCCGCCCTGTACGCCAAGTACCTCCTGGAGATCCGGCTCGGCCTGCCCTGCGGACTCACCTCGATGTCCACCACCACGGCCTACGGTGCCCGCCCCGACCTCACCGACGTCCTGGTCGTCACCGTCAGCCAGTCCGGCGGCAGCCCGGACCTGGTCGCCTCGACCCGGGCCGCCCGGGAGGCCGGCGCGATCACCCTGGCCGTCACCAACAACCCGGACTCACCGCTCGCCGGTGTCTCCGAGCACCACATCGACATCATGGCCGGACCGGAGGAGGCCCTCCCCGCGACCAAGACGTACACGGCCTCCCTTCTCGCGCTCTACCTCTTCGTCGAGGGCATGCGGGGCGGAGACGGTGCGCCGGCGCGGGTGCTGCCGGACCTCGCCGAGCAACTGCTCGCCCGGCAGGAAGAGGTGCGTACGCTCGCCGCCCGCTACCGCTTCGCCGAGCGCATGGTGATCACCTCCCGCGGCTACGGCTACCCCACGGCCAAGGAGGCCGCCCTCAAGCTGATGGAGACCAGTTACATCCCCGCCCTCTCCTACTCCGGCGCGGACCTGCTGCACGGACCGCTGGCCATGGTCGACAACGTCTCCCCGGTCATCGCGGTGGTGACCGACGGCAAGGGCGGCGAAGCCCTCCAGCCCGTCCTGGACCGGCTGCGCGGCCGCGGCGCCGATCTGGTCGTCATCGGACCCGGGCACCAGGTCGAGCAGGCGTCGGCCGGCTTCGTCCTGCCCACGGAGGGTGTGGCGGAGGAGGTCCAGCCCGTGCTGGAGATCATCCCCCTCCAGCTCCTGGCCTATGAGGTCACCATCGCCCGCGGCCAGGACCCGGACGCGCCCCGGGCGCTGGCGAAGGTGACGGAGACCCGCTGAAGGATGGGGGAGGGGCCGGGTGGAGCTGGGGCTCGCAGACGCCCCGCGTCCTACTAGGGGCCGGGGGCTCATACACGCCCCGCCTCTTCACGGGGGACCGGGCGCTCGCAGACGCCCCGCGTCCTACTAGGGGCCGGGGGCTCATACACGCCCCGCCTCCTCGCGGGTTGCCGGACGCTTGCGCAAGCCCCGCGCCCTCGCCGGGGACCGGACGCTCGCAGGCGCCCCGCCTCCGTGCCAGGGATCGGACGTTCGTACACGCCCCGTGTCCTCGTGGGGCCAGGAGTTCGCACACGCCCCGCGTCCTCGCGGTCAGGTGAGTGAACCCCCCGTCACGTCCACCCAGCTGCCGGTTATCCACCGTCCGCCGTCCGACACCAGGAACGCCACCACGTCCGCGACCTCGGCGGGTCGGCCCACCCCGCCCAGCGCCGACAGTGCCGCTGCCTTCGCCCAGCCGTCGGGACTGCCGTGCAGCAGCGGTGCCGTGTTGTCCGTCTCGATGATGCCCGGGGCCACCGAGTTCACCGTGATGCCGCGAGGTCCCAGCACCTTGGACAGATCACGTGAGAAGACGTCCAGCGCGCCCTTGGTCATCGCGTACGCCACGTTGTCCGGCATCACCGCAGTCCGGGCCAGGCCCGACGAGATGTTGACGACTCGGCCGCCGTCCCGCAGGCGCGTCATGCCGTGCTTGAGGATGAAGAACGGCGCCCTCACGTTCACCGCGAAGACCTCGTCGAACTCCCGCTCCTCCAGCTGCCCGACCGGACGCGTGTTGCCGATCGCCGCGTTGTTCACCAGGATGTCCAGCCCGTCCGCGTGCCGGTCGAACTCCTCCCACAGCGCCTCGGCGTCCCCGGACGTCCCCAGCTCCACCCCCAGCGCGAACGCCGAACCCCCGGCCCTCTCGATCGCAGCGACCGTCTCCTTCGCCGCCGTCTCGTTCCTGCCGTAGTGCACCGCGACCCGAGCTCCGTCGCGCCCAAGCCGCTCGGCGATTCCTCGCCCGATGCCCCTGCTCGCCCCCGTGACGAGTGCCGTCCTGCCGGTGAGCACGCCCATGACGGCGCCCCCCTTCTCATTTATCTAGCGGTCGCTACAGAAATGACCGTACAGCAGACCGCCCCCATTTCTCTAGTGCCCGCTATAAAATGCACCCCATGGTGAACGACGACGGAACCGCGAAGGCTCGGCAGAGGGCCGACGCAGCGAGCGTGGGGGCTGCCCAGGGGCCTGACGTCGCGAGCGCACAGGGTTCTGAGGACCCCGACGCCGCGAGCGGGAAGACCGCCGGGGCCGGCAAGGCCGGGACCGGCGGAGACGGCGGAGCCAGGACCAGCGGCGCCGGCAAGTCCAGGACCGGCGGGGCGAAGACCAGGCCCCGCGGCCGCCCCCGCTCCTTCGACCGCGAAACCGCGCTGGAGAAGGCACTCCTGGCCTTCTGGGAGCACGGTTACGAGGCGACGTCCGTCTCCGACCTCACCCGCGTGATGGACATCGGCACCCCCAGCCTCTACGCCGCCTTCGGCGACAAGCGGTCCCTCTTCGACGAGGTCGTCCGCGTGTACGGCACGCGGTACGGATCCTTCACCGAGCGCGCCCTCGAAGAGGAGCCCACCGCCCGGGCCGCCGTCGAGCGCACCCTGCGCGAGGCCGCCACCGCCTACACCGAACCCGGCCACCCGCACGGCTGTCTCGTCGTCCACGCCGCCGCGAACTGCTCGAATCCCGAGGTGGAGCAGTCGCTGCGGGACCGCCGCAACGCCAACATCGCCGCCTTCGAAAGCCGCATCAGGGCCGATGTCGCCGCCGGCGTGCTGCCGCCCACCACCGACGCCGCCGCCCTGGCCCGGCACACCGGCGCGATGATCCAGGGCATGTCACAACAGGCACGGGACGGGGCGAGCAGGGAGGAACTGGAGGCGGTCGCGGAAATTGCCCTGGCCATCTGGCCCCGCACAGGAACCCACACGGGTTAGGCTGCCTGCTGGACGCCGGTGCGCCCGGCGCGTCGCGGAAATGACAACAACGAACAGCCTCCCACGCATGGACACCACAAGTGGTCTAGTCCACAATGCGTAACGAGAGCGCGTGTGCAACGCGCACCAAGCCTCCGTCTTCCCCGCACAGGAAGGCGGACCGAGGAACCGAGGCTCTCTGCCCTGACTGCCCCGGCTCCTCATCCTTCGGCCGACCGGGACCGCACACCCCACGGCCGATGTTGCTCCGGGCTGCGGTGCCGGGAGGGTTGAGGGTCCCTCTCAGGCGCCGCGGCCCGCGGGTGTTTCAGGGCTGTACGAACCCCCGGGTACGCTCGCACACGTGCCCTCCATGAACGAACTCGTACGCCAGCACACCGCCCTCGACGACACCGATCTCGAGTGGCTGCACCTGCTGGTCTCGGAGTGGCAGCTGCTCTCCGACCTCTCCTTCGCCGACCTGGTCCTGTGGGTCCCCACCAGCGACGGCACCCGGTACGTCTCGGTCGCCCAGATGCGGCCCAACACCGGCCCGACCTCGTACCAGGACGACATGGTGGGCCACCTCGTCCCGCGCGGCCGCCGCCCGATGCTGGACGCCGCCCTCGACGAGGGGCGCATCGTGCGCGAGGGTGACCCCGAGTGGCGCGAGGAGGTGCCCGTGCGGGTCGAGTCGATCCCCGTGCGGCGGGAGGGACGCGTCCTCGGCGTCATCGCACGCAACACCAACCTCCTCACCGTGCGCACCCCGAGCCGACTCGAACTCACCTACCTGCAGAGCGCCTCCGACCTCGCGCAGATGATCGCGGCCGGGTCCTTCCCGTTCGCGAACCAGCAGCTCGACATGGACGCCTCGCCCCGCGTGGGCGACGGGCTGATCCGGCTCGACGCCGACGCCATCGTCCAGTACGCCTCGCCGAACGCCCTGTCCGCCTACCACCGGCTCGGCCTCGCCTCCGACCTCGTCGGCCAGCACCTGGGCCGGACCACCGCCGAACTCGCCCCGACCCGGGGCCCGGTGGACGAGGCGCTCGCCAAGGTCGCCAGCGGCTGGGCACCGCGCGAGTTCGAGATCGAGGCCAGTGACGGGGTCATCCAGTTCCGCGCGATCCCGCTCAAGCCGAAGGGCACCCGCATCGGTTCCCTCGTCCTGCTGCGGGACGTCACCGAACTGCGTCGGCGTGAACGCGAGTTGATCACCAAGGACGCGACGATCCGGGAGATCCACCACCGCGTCAAGAACAACCTCCAGACGGTGGCCGCGCTGCTGCGCCTCCAGGCCCGGCGCATCGAGTCCGACCGCGGGCGTGAGGCTCTCGAAGAGGCGGTGCGGCGCGTCGGGTCGATTGCGATCGTGCACGAGACGCTCTCCCAGAACCTGGACGAGCGCGTGGAGTTCGACGACATCGCCGACCGCGTCCTGGCGATGGTCGCGGAGATCTCCCCGGGCAAGGTGGCGGGCCGGCGCACCGGCCGTTTCGGCATCCTCGACGCCGAGGTCGCCACACCGCTGTCGATGGTGCTGACCGAAGTCCTGCAGAACGCGTTGGAGCACGGGTTCCGCGAGGGCGACACCGGCACGGTCGAGGTGTCGGCGGTGCGCGGCGGCACGACCAAGGAGGCCCGATTGCTGGTCACGGTCCAGGACGACGGGGTCGGCCTGCCCGACGGCTTCGACCCGCACACCGCCGGCAATCTCGGGCTCCAGATCGTGCGGACGCTGGTGGAGGGCGAGTTGGGCGGCACGTTCGACATGGTCCCGGCCCCTGAGCGTGGCACCCGAGTGATCCTCGACATCCCGGTGCGGTCCCAGAAGTAACGCGCCCCGGGCCCCGGCGTGTCCCGGAGCCTCGGTGTGTCCTGGAGCCCCGGTGTGCACCGGTGCCTCAGCGTGATCGGGAGCCTCCGTGGGGTCCGGCCTCGCACAGCAATGAGCCCCGGGCCACCAAGTGGCCCGGGGCTAAAGCTCGTTGCTGCTTGTCTAAGCGCATCGGGGGAACTGCGCGCTGCGGCTCGGGGGCGGGAGATGCGTACTCGCTGCACGCGCCGCCAAGCTCAGGCTGTCAGCAGGGGTGGGTGTCAGGCGGAGGCCTGACGAGCCCGGTTGCGGGCGGCGCGGCGCTTCATGGCACGGCGCTCGTCCTCGCTGAGACCACCCCAGACGCCGGAGTCCTGGCCGGACTCGAGCGCCCACTGCAGACACTGCTCGATCACCGGGCAGCGACGGCAGACGGCCTTGGCTTCCTCGATCTGCAGCAGCGCAGGACCGGTGTTGCCGATGGGGAAGAAGAGCTCGGGGTCTTCCTCGCGGCAAACGGCGTTGTGACGCCAGTCCATGGCTGCTACCTCTCCTTGGTATTACGTGCAGGTGCTTGTGAATGTGAACGCTTTCACGAATCCCTCAACAAGTGAAGGGCCGACCGTCAGGGTCACCTGACGAAGGTCCCGTGTGTTGGAGAGGGGTTCCGGTGATCAGTGGAGGCCGGTCTTGCGGGCCGTCCCGATCGCCACGTAGAGACTCGCAAACCTCAGCGGCGGATACAACCCCTTCTGGAAAGTTTTTTTTGATTCTTCGGTGTCGACTAGGTCACAGCCGTACTTCCATGGGGTGGATCCTGGCCTAAACGTTCGAGTGAAAGGACTTTAGCCAGTTCTGCTCACACAATCACACGCAGTGCACGGCGTACGCCTGTGAACGTCACGCTGGTCCGCAGCCCCAGGTGGTCACCGTCCATCTGGAGGGGGAGCGGGACCTTCGAATGCAAGGTGAACTCTGTCAAGTCGTGCAGAGAGGTGGCGTGCTTTCCCTGGGGTCCACGCTCGGGGGACGAAGTGAGCAACTGGGTGCCATACCGGGCAACCGCCGCGGTGGAGAGGCGGCTGAGACCGAAGAGGTCGAGGCCGGTATCGAACGAGGCCTTAGGTGCCGCGTAGATCGGGCGATTCCCCAGAAACGTCCAAGGCGAGGTGTTCGAGACTATGGACAGCACCAGATCGGTGACCGGTTCCTCCCCGGCCCGCTCCAGGGTGATCGTCCCGTTGCGGCGGTTCGGCTCACCCAGGAGCTGCCGCACCACCTGGCGCACGTAGAGAGCGTGTGTGGATTTCCGGCCGCGCTCGCGATGCTGCTCCACGCGACCCACCACACCGGCGTCGAAGCCGAGGCCCGCGTTGAAGGTGAACCAGCGGGACGGAACCGACTCGTCCTCGGTGCCCGGCGTGCCCGAGGTCAGGCCCAGGCCGACGGTCCGCTCGCTGCCGTCGCGCAGGGCGTCCAGCAGAGCGCCGGTGGCCTCCACGGCGTCGTTGGGCAGTCCCAGGGCGCGGGCGAAGACATTGGTGGAGCCGCCCGGGACCACCGCGAGGCCGGGCAGGTGCCCCGGAGCGGGGCCGGCGTGCAGCAGGCCGTTGACCACTTCGTTGACCGTGCCGTCGCCGCCGAGGGCCACCACCAGGTCGATGTCGTCACTGTCCGCCGCGTGCCGGCCGAGGTCGCGCGCGTGACCCCGGTACTCGGTCGTGACCGCCTCGAGCTTCATCTCACTGGCGAGCGCGTGGATCAGTACGTCGCGTGTGCGCGCACTGGTGGTGGTTGCCGCCGGATTGACCACGAGGAGTGCACGCATGACTGGCAGCGTACCTACTGGGGGGTACCGGGCCCATACCGAGGTGGGGATCAGGTAAGGAAGTGGAGGTGAACCTGGGCACGAGAGGCGCGTACGACCAGGGCTACCCTTCAGGGGTGAGCAGTGAGCAGACCCCCACCACCGAGGAATCCACCGGCCCGCGCCCCCGGCGTCTGACGTATGCCGCGCTGCTGGCCGCGCTGGAGGGTCTCGCGCTGGTCGTCGGCGGCGTCTGGATCCTCGTCCTCGGCCTCACGGGGCACCCCGACGACCGGCAGCAGGCCGTGACCGGGGGCATCACGCTGGTCGTACTGGCGCTGCTGCCGCTGTTCGCGGCCCGCGGGCTGCTCGCCCGGCGCAGCTGGAGCCGCGGTCCCGCCGTGATCACCCAGCTCATGGCGCTGCCGGTGGCCTACAACCTGCTACAGGCCGACAGCATGGCCATTCCGGGCGGGATCGCCCTCGCGGTCGTGGCCGTCGCTTCGCTCGTGCTGCTCGTGAACCCCGAGACGACCCGGGCCCTCGGGATCCGCGGGCCCGGCAACTCCGGCGACCTCCAGAAGTAGCCGTCACTCCTCGACGAGGAGCTTCTCCCGCAGCTGCGCCAGCGTGCGCGCCAGCAGCCGGGAGACGTGCATCTGGGAGATGCCGACCTCCTGGGCGATCTGCGACTGCGTCATGTTGCCGAAGAACCGCAGCAGCAGGATCCGCTTCTCGCGCGGCGGGAGATCCTCCAGCAGCGGCTTGAGGGACTCCCGGTACTCCACGCCTTCCAGCGCCTCGTCCTCGGCACCGAGGGTGTCCGCGACCGCCGGGGACTCGTCGTCGGTGTCGGGAACGTCCAGGGACAGCGTGGAGTACGCGTTGGCGGACTCCAGGCCCTCCAGGACCTCCTCCTCCGAGATCGCCAGCTTCTCGGCGAGCTCGTGGACCGTGGGGGAGCGGCCGTGCAGCTGCGAGAGCTCGGCCGTGGCCGTGGTCAGCGCCAGGCGCAGCTCCTGCAGCCGGCGCGGGACGCGCACCGCCCAGCCCTTGTCGCGGAAGTGCCGCTTGATCTCGCCGACGACCGTCGGGGTCGCGTACGTCGAGAACTCCACACCGCGATCGGGGTCGAAACGGTCGACCGACTTGATCAGCCCGATCGTGGCGACCTGGGTGAGGTCGTCCAGCGGCTCGCCCCGGTTACGAAAGCGGCGGGCGAGATGCTCCACGAGCGGCAGATGCATCCGGACCAGCTGGTTGCGCAGCTCCGCGTACTCGGGGCTGCCGCTGCTCAGCGTGCGCAGCTTGAGGAACATCTCGCGCGCCCCGCTGCGGTCAGGAGAGCCGTGCTGCGCACTCGGTGCGTGGGGTGCACGCGGCGCCTGATCCTCGGAGTCTCGCTCGTGCTCGCTCATCGTCCCGCCCGTCGCCCTTCCCCGAGCCCTCGCCTCCTCCGCCACTCTCGACTTCTCGCGAGTGGGGGAACCCCCCTGGGCCGGGGATGCTCCGATCCCCCCGCCCGGAGGCGCGCTCCGCACGGCACCGTCCCGGTCGGACCGCCCGCCACCCGGGAGGACGACCCCCGCGGAGTCGTCCTCGGGATGCGGGCGGGCCTGCTCGGGGATGCCGTCGATGCCGTCCGCCATGCGCCGGGCACCCTTCGGGCCGCTCGTGCCCGTGCCCTCGGCCGGCAGCTCTCGTGTGCCGCGCTCTTCGTCCCGCACCGGCCCGTCCTCGCTCCTCACGCCGGCCCGGGTCCCGCGCCGCGCTGTTTGTAGAGGCTGATCGAAACGGTTCTGTCCTTGTCCACGGCGGACGAGACCTTGCCCGCGAGAGCGGACAGGACGGTCCAGGCGAAGGTGTCCCGCGAGGGGGCATGACCGTCCGTGGTCGGCGCCGAGACGGTGACCTCGAGTGAGTCGTCGACGAGGCGGAAGACACAGCTGAGCACGGAGCCGGGCACGGCCTGCTGGAGCAGGATCGCGCAGGCCTCGTCCACTGCGATGCGCAGGTCCTCGATCTCGTCGAGGGTGAAGTCCAAACGGGCCGCGAGACCGGCCGTGGCCGTACGCAGCACCGACAGGTAGGCCCCCGCGGCCGGCAGCCGGACTTCCACGAAGTCCTGGGTCGCGGGCTCGCCTGCGATCTGGGACACCCTCACCTCCATGGTGGTACAAGCGTTTCAGGGCCGAGGGTCGTCCCCCGGGATAACGCGATACGTGGTTCAGCGGTGACGCTACCGCGCTCTCGGCGGTCCTGTCCCCGGGACCCCAACCCCTTGTCGTCACTCACAGTAAACCTGTGGATACGCTCCGTGTCTAGGGGTTGGGCGGGCCCAAATGGGAAGAGCGCGCGCCGGGTTGACGTACCCAGACGTCAGACGGTCGAACCGTCCGCCGCCGGGGTCCTGTCGCGTCACACCAGGACATGGTCGACGAAGCACCAACGCCAGGTCTCCCCGGGCTCGTGTGTCCGCATCACGGGATGACCGGACTCCTTGTGGTGCTCCGACGCGTGCCGTCCCGGCGAGGAGTCGCAGCAACCGACGTGACCGCAGCTGAGACACAGCCGCAGCTGCACCGGATCCATGCCCTCGGCCAGACACTCCGGACACGTCTCGCTCAGCGGGCCGGGTTCGGGGTGCGGCAGCGCCTCGGCGTGCGTGCACTGTTTCATGATTGCCAGGTTACGACGGTCGGGCGGAAGACCGCGTCGGAAAATGAGGGTGGGCGAGAATGATGGACGTGATGCCACTGCTGCTGCTCGTGGCGGGCAGCGCCGCTGTCGCTGCGGCCGCACGGCGCACCCCGGTGCCGGCGCCGCTGCTGCTGGTGGGCGTGGCGCTGGCGGTCAGCTACGTGCCGGGGGTGCCCGAGTACACGCTCGACCCGCACGTCGTCCTGCCGCTGATCCTGCCGCCGCTGCTCTACACGGCCGCGACCGACAGCTCCTACCTCGACCTGCGGGCGCAGCTGCGGCCGGTCGCGATGCTGTCCGTCGGGTACGTGCTCTTCGCGACCTTCGTCGTCGGCTGGGCCCTGTACGTGATCGTGCCGGGGATGCCGCTGACCGCGGCCCTGGTCTTCGGCGCGGTGGTGGCACCCCCGGACGCGGTCGCGGCGACGGCCGTCGCCCGCCGGGTGGGGCTGCCGTCGCGGATCACCACGATCCTCCAGGGCGAGTCCCTGCTCAACGACGCCACCGCCATCACCGCCTACCGGGTGGCCCTGGCCGCCGCCGTCGGCGAGGGCGTGACCTGGGCCGAAGGCATCGGCGAGTTCCTGCTCGCGGCCGTCGGCGGCGTCGTGGTGGGCCTGGTGCTGATGGCGCCGATCCACTGGCTGCGCACGCACGTGAAGGAGGCGCTGCTGCAGAACACGCTGTCCCTGCTGATCCCCTTCGTCGCGTACGCCGTCGCCGAGCAACTGCACGCTTCCGGTGTCCTCGCGGTCGTGGTCGTCGCGCTCTACCTGGGGCACCGCGCGTGGGAGGTCGATTTCGCGACCCGTCTGCAGGAGGAGGCGGTCTGGAAGATGGTCGCCTTCGTCCTGGAGTCGGCGGTGTTCGCGCTGATCGGCCTGCAGCTGCCCGTGGTGCTGCGGGGGCTCGGGGAGTACGAGGGCGTCGACGCCGCCTGGTACGCGCTCGCCGTGTTCCTGGTCGTCGTCGCTTCCCGGTTCGTCTGGGTGTACCCCGCCACCTTCCTGCCCCGGATGCTGTCGTCCCGGGTGCGGGAACGGGAGGAGGATCCCACGTGGAAGGGGCCCTTCGTCATCGCGTGGGCCGGGATGCGGGGTGTGGTCTCGCTGGCCATCGCCTTCTCCATCCCGCTCACCACGCACGACGGCGACGAGCCCTTCCCGCAGCGCAACCTCATCCTCTTCCTGACCTTCACGACGGTCATCGGGACCCTGGTCGTGCAAGGCCTGACCCTGCCGCCGCTCATCCGGGTGCTGAAGTTCCCCGAGCGGGACGCGCAGACCGAGACGCTCGCCGAGGCCAACGCCCAGGCGCAGGCCTCACGGGCCGCCGAGCGGCGCCTGGACGAGCTCCTCACCGACGAGCGCAACGCGCTGCCCGCCCCGCTCGCCGACCGGCTGCGCACCGTGCTGGAGCGCCGCCGCAACGCGGTGTGGGAGCGGCTCGGCCAGGCCAACCCGATCACGGGGGAGTCCGTCGACGACACCTACCGGCGACTGTCGAGGGAGATGATCAGCGCCGAGCGCGAGGTGTTCGTCAGACTCCGGGACGGCCGCTACATCGACGACGAGATGCTGCGGACCCTACTGCGCAGGCTGGACCTGGAGGAGGCCGCGGCGTTCCGGGAGGCGGCGTGACGGCCGGGCGGCGCCTCACGGAGGGCACAGCGGCGCTCGCGGAGGCAACAGCGGCGCAGCGCGCGGGCGCGGAGGTGCCCTGCGGAGGGAGCGGCGGCGCACCGGGGCGGGCACGGCGGCGCCCTGCGGAGGAAGCAGCGGGGTCCGGGGCGGGGACAGCGGTGCCCTGCGGAGGGATCAGCGGGGCCCGGGGCGGGTCGGCGGTGCCCCGCTGAGGGAGCGGCGGCGCTAGGGAACACGCCGGGACTCCTCAGGGGAAAGGGCGGCCGGTGACCACGGCCGCGACCGCCGTCCCGCGTGGGAACGCCCCCTCGCCGGCCAGCGTGACGAGTCCGTACAGCAGCTTGGCGACGTACAGACGCTCCACCGGCAGGCCGTGCCGCTGTTCGAAGTCCGCAGCGAAGGCGTCGAGCTCGGCGGGCACGCGCGCGTAGCCACCGCCATGGAAACGCTCGTCCAGGCTCCAGTTGCCGCAACGGCCGCCGAACGCCGCACGCTGCAAGGCCTCCGTCTCGCCGGCCAGGAAGCCGCCCTTGAGCACCGGCACACCCAGGGCGCGCGACCCGGTGCCGAGACCGGCGGCCATCCCCGCGAGCGTGCCGCCGGTGCCGCAGGCCACGGCGACGACCTCGGCCCGGCCGCGCAGTTCCGCGCCGAGTGCCCGGCAGCCGCGTACGGCCTCGGCATTACTGCCGCCCTCGGGGACGACGTAAGCGTCCTCGGCGCCCGCCGCGCGCAGGATGGCGGCCAGGTCACGTGGCGAGGCCTTGCGGCGGTAGGTCGACCGGTCGACGAAGTGCAGCCGCATGCCGTCGGCCGCGCAACGGGTCAGTGAGGCGTTGAGGGGCCGCCCGGCCAGCTCGTCACCACGTACGACACCGACCGTGGGGATGCCGAGCAGCCGGCCGGCCGCGGCCGTGGCACGCAGGTGGTTGGACCAGGCGCCGCCGAACGTGACGACGGGCCGGCCGGCGGCCGCCGCCAGGTTCGGCGCGAGCTTGCGCCACTTGTTGCCGATCAGCTCCGGGTGGATCAGATCGTCCCGCTTCAGCAGCAGCCGCACGCCCCTGCGCTCGAACCGGTCGTCCACGACCTCCTGCACCGGTGACGGCAGCCGGGGCCGCAGCGCGGCGAGTCCTGGGGTGTCGGGGCCGGTCACCGGGCCATTGTCACCCGGACGTGGGGGAGGAGGACGCCCCGGGCTGACGCCACCGCACCACTCCGAGCCGCCACCGACACGGTTGCCGACACGGACACCACCGACACCGTTGCCGACACCGCCACCGACACCGTTGCCGACACCGCCACCGACACCGTTGCTGACACGGACACCGACACCGTTGCCGACACCGTTGCCGCGTCCAGGCCTCCCCGCTCCGCGTCCCGGCAGCCGCCCCCAGTCCCGCCGCTCCCCGCCCCGCCCCCGCTCTCCGCCCCCGGCCCAGGCGTTTTTCGAACGCCGCGACGGCCCCCTTTGCCCAGCAGTGCGAAGATCCATTCCCCCTCTTTCGGGTAATAGCACCATGACGGCGGGTGCGGAAGGCTTGCCGGTGCACATCGATGCCCGAGGCATATGGGCGTCGGTCACAACCGGGAGGGCAGTTCTCTATGTCGGTAGGCGAAGAGGTCCGCACGGAGCAGACCAAGCCGCAGCAGAGTCTCGGCACGGCGGCCGCGCGGAACCTGGCCACCACGACCAAGTCCGTGCCGCAGATGCAGGAGATCAGCTCGCGCTGGCTGCTGCGGATGCTGCCCTGGGTCGACATCCAAGGCGGCACGTACCGGGTGAACCGACGGCTGACGTTCGCCGTGGGCGACGGCCGGGTGACGTTCGTGAAGACCGGCGACCGTGTCGAGGTCATCCCCGCCGAGCTGGGGGAGCTGCCGGCGCTGCGGTCGTACGAGGACGAGGAGGTGCTCTTCGAGCTCTCCCGCCGCTGCGAGCAGAGGGAGATCCCGGCGGGCGAGGTGATCGCCTCCTTCGGCAGCCCGTCCGACGAGGTGTACCTGCTGGCGCACGGCAGGGTGGAGAAGGTCGGCACGGGACCCTACGGCGACGACGAGTCCCTCGGAATCCTCGCCGACGGCGCCTACTTCGGCGACGAGGCGCTGCTCGACGAGGACGCCATCTGGGAGTTCACGGCGCGCACCCTCACCGCGTGCACCGTGCTGGTGCTGCCCCGCCAGGAGTTCCAGCAGATCGCGGAGCGCTCGGACACCCTGCGCGAACACCTCCAGCAGCGCCGCTCGATCCCCTCCCAGCGCTCCAACAAGTACGGCGAGAAGGAGATCGACCTCTCCTCCGGCCACTCCGGCGAGCCGGACATCCCGCACACCTTCGTCGACTACGAGGCCCGGCCCCGTGAGTACGAACTGAGCGTCGCCCAGACCGTGCTGCGCATCCACACCCGCGTGGCCGACCTCTACAACCAGCCCATGAACCAGACCGAGCAGCAGATCCGGCTGACGGTCGAGGCGCTCAAGGAGCGCCAGGAGCACGAGCTCATCAACAACCGCGACTTCGGGCTCCTGCACAACTGCGAATACGACCAGCGGATCCAGCCGCACGACGGCGTGCCCAGCCCGGACGACATGGACGAGCTGCTCAGCAGGCGCCGCGGCACCAAGCTGCTCCTCGCCCACCCGCGTGCCATCGCCGCGTTCGGCCGCGAACTCAACAAGCGCGGGCTGGTGCCCGAGACCATCGACATGGCCGGCAACCGCATCCCGACCTGGCGCGGTGTGCCGATCTTCCCGTGCAACAAGATCCCGGTCTCGGACGCCCGTACGACGTCCATCATCGCCTTGCGTACCGGCGAGGCCGACCAGGGCGTCATCGGCCTGCGCGCCTCCGGCATCCCGGACGAGATCGAGCCGAGCCTCTCGGTGCGCTTCATGGGAATC
Source organism: Streptomyces sp. NPDC059696 (assembly GCF_042733745.1). Taxonomy (NCBI): domain Bacteria; kingdom Bacillati; phylum Actinomycetota; class Actinomycetes; order Kitasatosporales; family Streptomycetaceae; genus Streptomyces; species Streptomyces sp. NPDC059696. The sequence goes on along the minus strand of NZ_JBHWFG010000026.1, from coordinate 13,317 downwards.
AACGAACAGGCCATCATCAAGTACCTGGTCACGGCCTACTACTCGGCCGCGGTCCTGGTACCGGACGCGCTCGGCGTCCTGGAGAACGTCGAGATCGGCCGCTGGCGGTGACGCCTGCGGCATGCTCGCTGTGTCCCCGCCCGCCAGGGCGGGTACATCCTCGGGGTACGCGCCCAGCGACAGCGGAAGCGCCACCCTCCGCTCATTCTCCGAGGCGGTGCCATGGGTGAGTCCCTCACGGAGTCCAGGACGGAGACGACGCTGCCCGCCCCGGGCGGGCAGCGCCACGCCGAGCACCGGCGGACGGCCGGGACACCGGAGGGGCGGGGGACCATCGGGGCACAGCGGGACGGCCGGCCGGCGACGGCCGAGGGGCACGAGGCGGGCATGCTGCTGGAGCGGGCCCGGGCCGTGGTCGATCCGGTGCTGCGGGCCGCGCTCGGCTCAATGCCCGGGCCGATGCGCCGGATCGCGCTCCACCACTTCGGCTGGGAAGAAACCGACGGCACGGCGGCGGAGGGGGGTTCCGGCAAGGCGATCCGGCCCGCGCTGGTCCTCGCCGCCGCGGCGGCGTGTGGCGGGTCCGAGGCGCGGGCGGGGGCGGCTCGGGCAGCTGCGGCGGTGGAGCTGGTCCACAACTTCACCCTGCTGCACGACGACCTGATGGACCGGGACACCACCCGTCGTCATCGCCCTACCGCGTGGACGGTGTTCGGTGACGCCGACGCCATCCTCGCCGGGGACGCCCTGCAGGCGCTGGCCATGCGGCTGCTCGCGCAGGATCCGCACCCGGCCGCACCGGCCGCCGCCGTCCGGCTCGCGGACTGCGTGGTCGAACTGTGCGCGGGGCAGCACGCGGACACGTCCCTGGAGCGGTGCGCCCCCGCGGAGGTCACGCTCGACGAGGTGCTCGCCATGGCGCAGGCCAAGACGGGTGCCCTGATCGGAAGTGCCTGCGCGATCGGCGGACTGTACGGGGGAGCCTCGGAGGCGGAAGTGGCGGCGCTGAACGCGTTCGGACGGGAGGCCGGGCTCGCCTTCCAGCTCATCGACGACGTCATCGGCATCTGGGGCGATCCGCGTCGCACCGGCAAACCCGTAGGTGCCGACCTGGCCGCCCGCAAGAAGTCCCTGCCGGTGGCCGCGGCCCTCGCCTCCGGCCATCCGGCCGCGGGCGAACTCGCCGAACTCTACGCACGATCAGGCGGGATGGAGGACCTGGAGCGCATCGCCGTGGCGGTGGAGCGCGCGGGCGGGCGCGACTGGGCCCAGGGCCAGGCGGCCGACCGGATGGCCCGGGCGATGCAGCACCTGGCCCGAGCGGTGCCGGATCCGGAGGCGGCGGGAGGTCTGCTGGCGCTCGCCGAGTTCGTGACGCGGCAAGCCGGTTGAGAGCCTGCGGAGGCCGGCGCCCGCATCCCGGCGCGGCGTGGGGGCGGCGGCCAGCGGCAGCCGGGGGCTCACATCGGTGCAGGGCCCCGTCCTCGCCACGAACCGCCACAAACGACCACACCGACCACGTGGGCGATGCGATGCCCCTTCGGGCCACCGAAGGGTAAAACTCCGGAGCGCCGGTGGCCGTGCGGCTCCTGACCCCGCACAGCCACCGGCCTCCGGTCGGCGGGCCCCGCACTGCCCCACGGTGTGCGGGGCCCGCTTCTTTTCCTGGAAGGACCCCGGACCAACTCCGGGACGGCGGCCTCCGGATGGCCCCCGGGTCAACTCCGGGACGGCCTCCGGATGGCCCCCGGATCAACTCCGGGACGGCCTCCGGATGGCCCCCGGGCAATTCCTGGACAGCCTCCGGATGGCCCCGGGGTAATTCCCGGACGGCCTCCGGATGGCCCCCAGGGCAATGCCCGGACGGCCCCCGGGGCAACTATCGGTCAACCTCCGGACAGCTCCCGGGTCAACTCCCGTATGAGCGGCGTCCGGACCCACCCCTGCATCTGCTCCCGCGCGGCGCGTGCACCGCTCCCGTATCGGTCGGAATTGAGCGCATGTTCAGCCTGATCCCGCCAAGATCCTGTGCGCGGCGTTCTGCCGGAGCCGGTCCCCCTACGATCGACGCCCGTCGGGACGAGCGAAGGGGCGGGGCATGGGTGTGGCCATCCGGACGGCGGACGCAGGGGACAGGGAGCTGATCGTCCGGCTCCTGGACGAGGCGTTCCAGGACGATCCCGTGAGCGGTTGGGTCTTCCCCGGGACGGAGGAGCGCCGTGCCAAGCACCCCGGACTCATGGCCGCCTTCACCGACATCGTGCTCGCGGCCGGCCGCATAGATGTCACCGAGGACGGCTCGGCCTGCGCCTTGTGGCTCTCCATACCCGCGGACGACGGGCACGCCGGCCAAGGTGAAGCCGGACGGGATCACGACGACGTCTCCGACGACGAAGGGCCGGCCCAGGTGCGGGAGGCCGTCGACCCCGGCAACGAGCGCATCGAGGCGATCGGCCGGCTGACGGCAGCCATTCATCCCACCGGCCGGGCTCACGAGTACCTGTGGATGATCGGTGTCTCGCCCCGCCGCCAGGGTGAGGGTCTGGGCACCGCGCTCATCGAGGCCGTCCTCGACCGTTGCGACCGTGAGGGTCTGCCCGCCTATCTGGAGGCCAGCAGCGCCCGCAGCCGCGCGCTGTACGAGCGCCTGGGCTTCGCGGACGCCGGCCCGGCCCTCGACCTGCCGGACGGCCCGGCGATGTGGCCCATGTGGCGCGAGCCCAGGGCGCACGGCCGACCTTCCTAGACCTACCGGCGCGCGTGCCGCCCGCCTGCCACGGGCGAACGGCGGTGCCCAGGGCTGCATACGGAGTCCGTTCTCTCACTTTCGGTGATGCATCGCCATTCTGCGACCACTACAAAAGAACCTGGGGTCGGTGCGCACGTTCGGCAACGGCGCCCTGGTGCGCACGTACAGCAGGAAGCGCTGAACCCACGACCGACCTACTCTGAGGACATGGGCAGCGACGAACACGTCTGTCCCAGCTGCGGACAGCCAGTGGAGACGGTGGTCCGGCGTCACAAGACGCTGGGCGCCTGGGTCCCCCGATGGGTGGCGGGCCCGTGCCGCAATCCGGAGTGCGGGGCCTACAGCGCGGATGCCGTGGACAGCGGGCACCCCGTCGAGGGCACGCGCCCCGGTGAGGCCCACCCGGCCGCCGAGGAGAAGACCCCACCCACGACGACGGCCCGGCCCGAAGCGGGCTCCGGCCCGGTCGGCGGGGCCCGGTCAGGGCCCGCTCCGGGCCCCGGGGGAACCGCCGCGAAGAATTCCTGAACCCGTGTCCCGATACGCCACCCGGCTCCGACGTCCCCTGTGAAGAGCCGCCCGGCGGGGCGGTGCGAGCCAAGGAGCGGACTGATGAAGTACCTGGTCATGGTGCAGGGCACGCAGGCGGACTACGAGGCCATGCGGGGCAAGGCGTCGGCGGACTCCCCGGCCTGGAGCGAGGAGGACGTGCAGACCATGTTCGCCTACATGGGCGCCATCAACGACGACCTCTCCGAGAGCGGTGAGCTCGTCGACGCGCAGGGCCTGGCCGAGCCGGCCCAGACCCGGCATGTCACCCTCGGCGACGATGGCAAGGCCGTGATCACCGACGGGCCGTACGGCGAGACCGAGGAGCTGCCGGCCGGCTACTGGGTCCTGGAGTGCGAGAGCCTGGAGCGGGTCACGGAGATCGCCGACCGTGTCTCCCGCTGCCCCCAGCCCGCCGGTGCCCCCCACCACCCGGTCGTGATCCGCCCGATCATGGACGGCTCCGGCGACCTCTGACGGACGGGCCGGCACCGACGGACGACGGGCCGGCACCGACGGACACGGCCGTGAGGAACAGGCCCGAGAACGAGGACCCGCCGCGCGGCGACGCGCCGCGGGTCCTCGGCGCGCTGGTCGGACGGTACGGGCACTTCAGTCCTGCCGCCGTCCCCCCGTCACCGGATCCCGGCTCGTCAGGCAGTACGTGCCGCCCGACGGGTCGCGCATCACCGTCCAGCCGGAGAACTCGGCCACGAAACCGGCTCCGAGTCGCTCGTGGTGCGCCCGCGTCGCCGGGATGTCGGAGCAGGCGAGGTCGAGGTGGGCCGAGGTCGTGCCCTCCTGCCCGAGGCGTTGCAGCAGCAGACGGACCGGGAGGCCGGGCGGCGGCTCGACCACGTGGAACTCCGGCAGCGCGCCCGGGCGCGACTCCCAGCCGTCGAGCAGCGCGCTCCAGAAGGCGACCTCGGCGTCGTAGGCCGAGGGCGGGACGTCCATGCACACCTGGTCGAGACGGCTGCCCCGCACCACCCCGGGCCGCGCCGACTGGCCGCGCCAGGGGTCCGCGCAGAACAACTGACCGCCGGGTGAGCGCAGGACGGCGAGCGACCCCAGGTCGGTCACCGTACGCGCCCCGAGCCGCACCGCCGCGGCGGCGAACTCCGGTACGTCGTCCACGCAGAAGTCGAGGTGCGCGCCTCCGGGCCCCGGGCCGACCGCCTGCGCCTTCACGCACGCGTCGGCGCCTTCGGGGAGCAGCGTGACGAACTCGTCGTGCTCCCCGCGCGGTTCGGACAGGTGCGTGCCGGTGACCGCCGTCCAGAAGTCGCAGGCGGCGCCGAAGGCCGCACGCGGGCGGTCGATGAAGGCGTACGTCCAGCTGATCCTCATGGGCGCGATCGTAGAGGCACGCGCCCCCGCCACCTGCGTGAACCTCGACCGGCCCGCGCCGCACCGGTGCCGATCGGCCGGCCCGCGCTGTTTGCATGCAGGAATGGACCACATCACGTTCCTCGTGGCGGCCGTCATCCTCACGGCACTGGCCTTCGACTTCACCAACGGTTTCCACGACACGGCGAACGCGATGGCCACGTCCATCGCCACCGGCGCGCTCGCACCCCGGACGGCGGTCCTGATCAGCGGTGTCCTCAACGTCGCCGGCGCGTTCCTGTCCACGGAGGTCGCCAGGACCGTCTCGGACGGCATCGTGCACGACGCCCTCGTCACCCCGGCCATGATCTTCGCGGGGCTGGTCGGCGCGATCCTGTGGAACCTGCTGACCTGGCTGGTCGGTCTGCCCTCCAGCTCCTCGCACGCCCTGTTCGGCGGGCTGATCGGGGCCGTGTGGGCCGGTGCGGGCAGCCACGGCGTCGACTTCGCCAAGGTCGTCGAGAAGGTCTTGGTGCCGGCGGTCGCCTCGCCCGTCGTGGCCGGTGTCGCCGCGCTGCTCGCCACCCACCTCGCCTACCGGCTCACCCGCCGGGCCGACGGGGACCGCGTGGCCCGGGGATTCCGCGCCGGCCAGATCGCCTCCGCCTCGCTGGTCTCCCTCGCGCACGGCACGAACGACGCGCAGAAGACCATGGGTGTCATCACCCTCACCCTGATCTCGGCCGGTGCGCTCGGCCACCACGCCGGACCGCCCCTGTGGGTGGTCGCCTCCGCGGGCCTGGCCATCGGCCTCGGCACGTACCTCGGCGGCTGGCGGATCATCCGCACCATGGGCAAGGGCCTGACGGAGATCCGGTCGCCGCAGGGCTTCGCCGCCGAGACCGCTTCCACGACCGTCATCCTGGCGTCCGCGCACCTCGGTTTCGCCCTGTCCACCACGCAGGTGGCCGCGGGCGGCATCCTCGGGGCGGGCCTCGGCCGCAGGCTCGCGGAGGTCCGCTGGGGTGTCGCGGGACGGATGGTGGTCGCCTGGGCGGTCACGCTGCCCGCCGCCGCGCTGGTCGGCGCACTGGCCGCCGCGGTCGTGCACCACGGCGGCGACCTCGGCACGGCCGCCGTCGCCCTGGCCGGCGCGGCCCTCGCCGCCGGCATCGTCCTCGTCTCACGCCGTGACCCGGTGCACGCGCGCAACGTCAACGACACCTGCGAAGCCGCCCTCGACGGTGAGCAGCCCACCGAGGTCGGGGCGGCGGCCTGACCGGCGAGAGCAGACCGGACAGTCCGCTCGGGCCTGCTCTCCGGTAGCGGGAAGGGGTGCGGCGGTGCGGATTTCCGCCTGGCCGCCGCGAGAGTTCCGCCCCGCGGACGACAGTGGGCCCCGTACCCGGTGACCGGGTACGGGGCCCACCGCCCCCTGTCACCCGGCCCGCGTGGCGAGCCGGGTGACCAGGAGAAGGATCAAGCCTTCTTGGTCTCCCAGAAGATCTTGTCGATCTGGGCGATGTAGTCCAGCGCCTTCTGGCCGGTGGCCGGGTCGGTCGAACCCTTGGCGGCGGAGAGGGCCTTCAGGGTGTCGTTGACCAGCTGGTGCAGCTCCGGGTACTTCTCGAAGTGCGGGGGCTTGAAGTAGTCGCTCCAGAGCACCGACACGTGGTGCTTGGCGAGCTCGGCGCGCTGCTCCTTGATGACGGTGGCACGCGCCTGGAAGTGCGGGTCGTCGTTGCCGGCCATCTTCTCCTGGACAGCCTTGACCGACTCCGCCTCGATGCGGGCCTGGGCAGGGTCGTACACACCGCAGGGAAGGTCGCAGTGCGCACTGACCTTGACCTTGGGGGCAAACAGGCGGGAAAGCATGGAGCATTCCTTCCTCGTGATCGTCTTCTCACAGGGGACATTACTCCGTGAGGGACGGCTTTTCGCGGGTGCCCCCATGGGCTTAGGACAAAAGTCCGGGGTGAGACTGAGACTGGTGGAGGAAGAACCGGGGAGGTGCCGGGTGATGCCGGAGCTGTCGCAGGAGTCCGAGCGGGGGAGGCCGGCCCCTCCCTTCGGGGTGGCCGAGGTCACCGGGCCGTCCATGGTGCCCACGCTGTACCACGGGGACCGGCTCCTGGTGCACTACGGGGCCCGGGTCAGGCCCGGCGACGTCGTCGTGCTGCGGCACCCCTTCCAGCAGGACCTGCTGGTCGTCAAGCGGATCGCCGAGCGGCGCGACAGCGGCTGGTGGGTGCTCGGGGACAACGCGTACGCCGGCGGCGACAGCACCGACTACGGCGTCGTGCCCGACGACCTCGTGCTGGGGCGGGTCCGGTTCCGCTACCGGCCGCGCAGGCCGGACCGGCGCTCCCCCTGGGCGCTGCTCGGCTGGGCGCTGTCGGCGGCCAGGCCCGTGCTCTCGGGCACCTCGGGCCGGGTGGCCTCCAGGCGCTTGCGGGCGCGGTAGGCCGCCACGTTGGCGCGGGTGGCGCAGCGGTCGGAGCAGTAGCGCCGCGAGCGGTTGGTGGAGGTGTCGAGGTAGGCGTTGCGGCAGGGCGCGGCCTCGCACAGGCCGAGGCGGTCCACGCCGTACTCGGTCAGGTGGAACGCCAGGCCCATCGCCGCGATCGCCGCGTAGCCCGCGGTCGCGTTCGACGGGTGGTCCGCCAGGTGCATGTGCCACAGGGGGCGGCCGTCGTCGTCGCGGAAGTCGTGCCCGGAGATCTGCGGGCTCACCGGGAACTCCAGCAGCAGCGAGTTCAGCAGGTCGACGGCGAGCCTCTCGTCACCGGTGTCGGCCGCCTCGAAGACCGCGCGCAGCCGGGCCCGGACCGAGCGGAAGCGGGTCACGTCCGCGTCGGTGGCGCGACGGGCCGCCGACTGGCTGGGTCCGAACAGATCACGGACGGCCTCGACCGACGTCAGCGCGTCCTTGCCCCGGGCCGGCTCCTCGGTGTTGACGAGGCGCACGGCATAGTCCGAGTAATAGGCCAGTTCCACTTGTAGTCCTTACGGAGGGGCTTTATGGTCGTGAGCGCGCACTGGTAACAGCTGATGGTGCTTCCAGGGTATTACGAGGGAGGGGCTCGATGACGGACGCGGACACCACCACGGCCACCACCGACTGGCAGGCCTGGCAGGAGAGCTGGGACCGCCAGCAGGAGTGGTACATGCCCGACCGCGAGGAGCGGTTCCGGATCATGCTCGACATGGTGGAGGCCCTCGTGGGCACCGCCCCCCGCGTCCTCGACCTCGCCTGCGGCACGGGCAGCATCACCGCCCGGCTGCTCGCCCGGTTCCCGGACGCCACCAGCACCGGCGTCGACCTCGACCCGGCCCTCCTCGCCATCGCCGAGGGCACCTTCGCCGGTGACGAGCGGGTCGGTCTGGTCACCGCCGACCTCAAGGACCCGGACTGGCCGTCGAAGCTGCCGTACGACTCCTACGACGCCGTCCTCACCGCGACGGCCCTGCACTGGCTGCACAAGGAACCCCTCGCGGACCTCTACGGCCAGGTCGCGGGACTCGTCCGCGCCGGCGGTGTCTTCATGAACGCGGACCACATGATCGACGAGACCACGCCCCGGATCAACGCGGCGGAGCGCGCCCAGCGGCACGCCCGCATGGATCAGGCCAAGCGGGACGGCACCCCCGACTGGGCCGAGTGGTGGCAGCTCGCGGCGCAGGACCCGGCCCTCGCCGGGCCCACCGCCCGGCGCTACGAGATCTACGGCGAACACGCCGACGGCGACATGCCGTCCGCGGCCTGGCACGCGCGCGTCCTGCGCGAGAAGGGCTTCGCTGAGGCCAGGCCGGTGTGGTGCTCGCCGTCCGACACCCTCCTGCTGGCTCTGAGGTAGGGCACGCGAAGGGGGCGGCACGGAGATCCCGTACCGCCCCCTCGCCGTGCGTACCGTCAGAGCACCTTGGACAGGAACGACTTCGTCCGCTCGTGCTGCGGGTTCGTCAGCACCTCGCGCGGGTGACCGGATTCGACCACCACGCCGCCGTCCATGAAGACCAGGCTGTCGCCCACCTCGCGGGCGAAGCCCATCTCGTGGGTGACGACGATCATCGTCATGCCGGACTCGGCGAGGTCGCGCATGACGTCCAGGACGTCACCGACCAGCTCCGGGTCGAGTGCCGAGGTCGGCTCGTCGAACAGCATCAGCTTCGGGTCCATGGCCAGGGCCCGGGCGATGGCGACGCGCTGCTGCTGGCCGCCGGAGAGCTGGGAGGGGTAGTTGCCCGCCTTGTCGGCCAGGCCCACCCGGTCCAGCAGTTCCAGGGCGCGCTCCCGGGCCTTGCCCTTGCCCACGCCCTTGACCTGGATGGGCGCCTCCATGACGTTCTCCACGGCCGTCATGTGCGGGAACAGGTTGAAGCGCTGGAAGACCATGCCGATGTCCCGGCGCTTGACCGCGACCTCGCTGTCCTTCAGCTCGTAGAGCTTGTCGCCCTTCTGCCGGTAGCCGACCAGCTCGCCGTCGACGTACAGACGGCCCGCGTTGATCTTCTCCAGGTGGTTGATGCACCTCAGGAAGGTCGACTTGCCGGAGCCGGAGGGGCCGATGAGGCAGAACACCTCACCCTGCTTCACCTCCAGGTCGATGCCCGTGAGGACTTCTACGGGGCCGAAGGACTTGTGAACGCCCTCGGCCTTGACCATGACGGTCATGCGGTGCCTCCCGTCGACGCCGAGCGGTTGGACAGGGACAGCAGATTCGCCTTGATCTTCTGGAACGGAGTGGCCGGCAGGGACCGGCTCGAACCACGCGCGTAGTACCGCTCCAGGTAGTACTGGCCCACGCTGAAGATCGAGGTCAGCAGCAGGTACCAGGCGGCCGCCAGGAACAGCATCTCGGCCGGGGCGCCGGACGTCTGGCCGATGTCCTGGGCCGCGCGCAGCAGCTCGGGATACTGGACGACCGAGACCAGCGAGGTCGTCTTCAGCATGTTGATGACCTCGTTGCCCGTCGGCGGCACGATCACGCGCATCGCCTGCGGGATGACGATCCGGCGCAGCGTCTTGGCGTGGCTCATGCCCAGGGCGTGCGACGCCTCGGTCTGGCCCTCGTCGACGGAGAGCAGACCGGCACGGCAGATCTCCGCCATGTACGCGGCCTCGTTCAGGCCGAGGCCCAGCAGCGCCGTCAGGAACGGGGTCATGAAGTCCGACCACTCGTCCTTGTAGAACGGCCCGAGGTTGATGTACTCGAAGACCAGGCCGAGGTTGAACCAGACGATCAGCTGGACCAGGACCGGCGTGCCGCGGAAGAACCAGATGTAGAACCACGCGATCGACGAGGTCACAGGGTTCTTCGACAGGCGCATCACGGCGAGCAGGACGCCGCCGATGACGCCGATCGCCATGGACAGGATCGTCAGCAGGAGGGTCTTGCCGACGCCGTCCAGGATGCGGTCGTCGAAGAAGTAGTCCGGGATCGCACCCCAGTTGATCTTGCCCTGGGAGAACGCGTAGACGACCCCGCCCAGCAGGGCGATGGCGACGACGGCGGAGACGTACCGCCCGTAGTGCCGGACCGGGATGGCCTTGATGGCCTCCGGTCCGGCCGGGGGCGTGTCGGCCGGCGTCTTGTCGATGTCAACAGTCACGGGTGTTGCCTTTCAGTGCCGCTGCGCTGCGGTCACTTGCCGCCGTTGATGGTGGCCGCGTCGATGGACCCGTCCGTGACGCCCCACTTCTTCATGATCTTCTCGTACTCACCGCTCTTGATGACGGCGTCCAGCGCGTCCTTGAGGGCGTCACGCAGCTGGGTCTGGTTCTTGGCGACCGCGATGCCGTACGGGGCGGCCTCGACCTGCTCGCCGACCAGCTGGAAGTCCTTGCCGCCGCCGGAGGTCTTCACCGCGTACGCGGCGACCGGGAAGTCGGACGAGCCGGCGTCGGCGCCGCCCGCGCGCAGACGGGTCTGGGCCTGCTGGTCGTTGTCGAAGGCCTCGATGGCGATCTTCTTGCCGGCCGGGCACTTCTTCGACTCGGCCTTGGCGAGGTCCTCGGAGACGGTGCCGCGCTGCAGCACGATCTTCTTGCCGCACAGGTCGGACCAGGTCTTGATGCCCTGGTCGTCGCCCTTCTTGGTGTAGATCGAGACACCGGCCGTGAAGTAGTCGACGAAGTCGACGCCCTCACCGACCTTCTTTCCGGTGTCGGAGTCGATGCCCTCCTGGCGGTCCTTGGTGTCGGTCATCGCGGACATGGCGATGTCGTACCGCTTGGAACGCAGACCCGTGATCAGCGTGTCGAAGGTGCCGTTCTCGAACTGGAAGTCGACCCCGAGCTGCTTGCCCATGGCGGCGGCGAGGTCGGGGTCGATGCCGACGACCTTGCCGGAGCTGTCCTTGAACTCGACCGGGGCGTAGGCGATGTCGGAGCCGACCTTGATGACGCCCTTGTCGCGGATGGCCTGCGGCAGCTTGTCGGCGAGCGGGGCCGAGGCCGAGGTGTCGCTCGAGCCGGTGTCCTTGGTCTGGTCACCGCATCCGGTGAGCATCAGCGCGCCTGCGACCGCGATCGCACCGACCGCTGCTAGCCGGGAGTGCGCGGCGGTGGTACGACGGGTGGAGCTTGCGGTCATGGTGGGTTCCTCCGGCGGATGGGTGGAGTTGCCGATGGGGCGGGCCGTCGCCGATGGGGTCGGCGCGGCCGTGGCATGCCGAAGGTTTCGGCAGTGCCGTGGGTCGACGAGAGCACACCTCTTCGAGTGTCGCGACCTCGTGTGATTACGGCATCTTGCCATTCGGACTGCGCGATTCTGGGGGCCAGCCATGTCAAAATCGGATAACGGGCGACCCCCGAACCGCACCACTCCGGTACATCACGGCCGGACCTTCTGCAGGAATGAACCGTTCCGGCGGGAAGATCTTCGGTAAATCCCGAGATTTCAATACGGGGGCCGAGGGCTTCACGGATGGTTGAGTGGGTGTGGCTACGTTGTCCAGGTCTTGTCCCGATTTTGGACGAAGCGTCAGGGCGCCGTCATGTGACCTTCGCGTTATGGACTCGTCGTCGACGCCATCCGTCCGGTAAGAAGGGTCTTTACACCCCTCATCCGGGGCTCAGGGCGCGTGTGCGGCGCGCCCGTCGCGTACGCGCCCGTACGTATACACGTACAAGCACGACATGGGCCTGCGCGGTGCCCGCCCACCCCTCACCAGGAGTGGCCACCCTCAAAACAATGAAGATTTAAGGGGTAAAACGAAGTGGCAGCGGAGATCGTCAATCCTCGCAGCGAGAGCAAGACCGGCGATACGGATCACGAGGGCAGTGCGGAGCCCCTCGACTCCTTCGACCCGGCGTTCGCGCTGCACCGCGGCGGCAAGATGGCTGTGCAGGCCACCGTGCCGGTCCGCGACAAGGACGACCTGTCCCTGGCGTACACGCCCGGCGTCGCGAAGGTGTGCAGCGCGATCGCGGAGCAGCCGGAGCTCGTGCACGACTACACGTGGAAGTCGTCGGTCGTGGCCGTCGTGACCGACGGTACGGCCGTGCTGGGCCTCGGCGACATCGGGCCCGAGGCCTCCCTCCCGGTGATGGAGGGCAAGGCGATTCTGTTCAAGCAGTTCGGCGGCGTGGACGCGGTTCCGATCGCCCTGAACTGCACGGACGTCGACGAGATCGTCGAGACCGTGGTGCGGCTCGCGCCGTCGTTCGGCGGCGTCAACCTGGAGGACATCTCGGCACCCCGGTGCTTCGAGGTCGAGCGCAAGCTCCAGGAGCGGCTGGACATCCCGGTCTTCCACGACGACCAGCACGGTACGGCGGTCGTGACGCTGGCCGCCCTGCGGAACGCCGCGCGGCTGAGCGGGCGGGCGCTGGGAGAGCTGCGGGCCGTCATCTCCGGCGCCGGCGCGGCGGGTGTCGCCATCGCCAAGATGCTGGTCGAGGCCGGGATCGGCGATGTCGCGGTGGCCGACCGCAAGGGTGTCGTGTCGGCGGACCGGGACGACCTCACGGCGGTCAAGCGGGAGCTGGCCGGGTTCACGAACAAGGCCGGGATCACCGGGTCGCTGGAAGCGGCGCTGGAAGGGGCCGATGTGTTCATCGGCGTCTCCGGCGGCACGGTCGCAGAGTCCGCGGTGGCGACGATGGCCAAGGGCGCGTTCGTCTTCGCCATGGCGAACCCGAACCCCGAGGTGCACCCGGAGGTCGCGCACAAGTACGCGGCGGTCGTGGCGACCGGGCGGTCCGACTTCCCGAACCAGATCAACAACGTGCTGGCCTTCCCGGGGATCTTCGCCGGGGCGCTGCAGGTGCGGGCCTCGCGGATCACGGAGGGGATGAAGCTGGCCGCCGCGGAGGCGCTGGCCGCCGTGGTCGGGGACGATCTCGCCGCCGACTACGTCATCCCGTCGCCGTTCGACGAGCGGGTCGCTCCGGCTGTCACGGCCGCGGTCGCGGCGGCTGCTCGGGCCGAGGGTGTGGCCCGGCGCTGACGCCGACACCGACACCGGTGTGAGGTGGCCCCGCCCGGGCTCGGGTGGGGCCATTTCTTTGCCTGGGGGTGGGTCTGTTCGGGTGGTGTGCGGGTGATGTGCCGGCGCTTGGCCCTCGCGCCTGCGCGTGACGCCGGGTGGTGGGTCGGGGCCGCGTCGGGGGGTGTCCGTCCTCGGAACGGCGCGATGGGGTCTCACGCCGACTGACTGTTCGTTGACGCGCCAACCGCTGCGGG
>NZ_JBHWFG010000025.1:125093-127493 GCF_042733745.1 Streptomyces sp. NPDC059696 | reverse complement strand
GGAGGTCGAGCAGGGTGCCGCGCGCGCCCGGGGTGGCGTCGACCACCGCCGCGAGCAGATCACCGCTGCCGCCGCCGACGTCCACGACGTGCCGGTCCGGCCCCTTCGTCAGACCGTGCCGAACCAGGTGGTGACGGCGGCGGTCAGCGATTCGCGGAGCTCCGGCTCGGGCATGTCTCGGTCCGCGGCCCAGGCGACGTAACCGTCGGGGCGGACCAGCAGACCGGCCAGGTCCGGCTCCTGGGCGCACTCGGCCCGCACGAGCTGGAGCCGGCCGGCCCAGGAGGCGCCCGCGGCCCACTTCTCGTGGACCTGGCCGATCTGCGCGTCGCCGGACAGGTCGAGCAGCAGGCCGGTGCCGCGCTTCAGGTACGTGGGCAGGGGACGGACGCCGTCCTCGGTCTTCAGTTCCAGGTCGCGGGCGAAGTCGCCGAGCAGCCGGTGCTCGGGACCGTCGATCGCGTAGCGGACGGTGACGCCGCTGAGCATCTCGGCGAGGTACCGGTTCACCTGCTCGGTGCGCATGAGGTCGGTGAACAGCTCGCGCAGCGGGGTGACGTAGGGGTCGGGGTTCATCAGCGCGATCTGGGCGCGGGTGTTGGCCAGCACCTTGCGGGCCGGTGCCTGGCGTTCGCGGTCGTAGCTGTCGAGCAGGCCCTCGGGAGCCCAGCCGTGCACCGCGGCGGCCAGCTTCCAGCCGAGGTTGAAGGCGTCCTGCAGACCGAGGTTGACGCCCTGGCCGCCGACCGGGAAGTGGGTGTGGGCGGCGTCGCCCGCGATCAGCAGCCGGCCGGAGCGGTAGCGCTCCGCCTGGCACGCGGAGTCGGTGAAGACGGAGAGCCAGCGCGGCGCGTGCGCACCGAGGTCGTCGCCCCAGATCTCGCGCAGGCTGGCGGTCAGCTCGTCCAGGGTGAGCTCCGCCCCGGGTTCGCGGTCGGCCTCGAAGTCGAACGTGGAGACCCGGTGGTAGGTGTCGTCGAGCGGGACGCAGAACAGCAGGCCGCGTTCGGTGCGCTCCATGCCCATGGGGGCGTTCTCGCGGTCGGCGAGGATCACGTCGCCGAGCCGGGCGGTGACCCGGCCGCCGGTGCCGGGGAAGGCGATGCCGGCCTCCTGCCGGACCAGGCTGCGGGCGCCGTCGCAGCCCACGGCGTAGCGGGCGCGCAGGGTGTAGTCGCCGTCGGGACCGGTCACCTCGGCCTCGACGCCGTCGGCGTCCTGGCGGAGGGCGGTGACCTCGTGGCCGCGCCGGATCTCGGCGCCGAGTTCGAGCGCGCGCTCCTCCAGCAGCCGTTCGGTGCGGGTCTGCTCGGAGAGCAGGGCGTAGCCGTGCGCGCTGTCGAGGGTGGAGAAGTCGACCCACTCGTCGAGGCCCGCGAAGTGGCCGTTGTTCCAGGAGCGGGCCCCCTCGCGGAACCTCTTGAGCAGTCCGCGCCGGTCGAGGGACTCCAGGGAGCGGGCGTGCAGCCCGAAGGCCTTGGAGTGCGGGGTGGGCTCGGGCAGCCGCTCGAGCACGACCGCCCGCACGCGGGAGATCCGGAGCTCCGCGGCGAGCAGCATGCCGACCGGACCGCCGCCGACGATCAGCACGTCGTGGTCGACGTCGGTGTCGTACGTGAGCTCGAAGTCGCGGCCGGCCTGCTCGGGTGGCACGGACTGGGACATGAGGTTCCCCCTCGGTGGATGTGCGCGACAGATGTGCGCGAGGTACGCGATAGATGTTCGCTAACAGGTATATGCTTAATGTCATGCAGTCGATTGTGAGCATACAGATGCTCGTCTGTTGTAATCAACTCGATTAGACTGCGGGCATGGACACTTCGACTCAGCCCGCGCCGCGGGCAGCGGAACTGCTCGACGCCGTCGGCCCCGCCTTCTCCCGACTGCGGCGCGCGCAGGCGCTGAACGTGGAGAAGCAGGTGTCCCGCAAGGACTTCACCAGGACGCTGGTGCTCAACATCGTGCAGGACGGGCCCGACCAGGAGGGCCAGGAGATCACCGTCGGTGTCGTGGGCGAGCGGCTGGCCGTCGACCCCTCCGTGGCGAGCCGGATGGTCTCGGACTGCATCTCCGCCGGCTATCTCATCCGTGCGGCCTCGCAGCGCGACGGCCGCCGTACGATCCTGCAGCTCACCCCCGAGGGGCACGAGACGCTCGCCCGCTTCCGCCGCCACCAGCGGGCGGCCTTCGAGCGCATCACCCAGGACTGGCCCGAGGACGAGCGGCTGGAGTTCGCCCGGCTGCTCATCAAGTACGTGGACTCCGTGGGCGAGCTGCAGCACGACGCCTCCGCCTAGACGGCGCCGCCGGGCCGGGGGGGGGCCCCCGGCCCCCGGGCCGGGCGGGGCGGCCCCCCCGGGCGCGCGCGCGGGCCCGCCGCCGCGCGGGCGCGCCCCCGGG
>NZ_JBHWFG010000025.1:0-125083 GCF_042733745.1 Streptomyces sp. NPDC059696 | reverse complement strand
GGGGGGGGCTAGCCGACCCCCGCCCCCCCCGCATTGCGGGCGCGGCGGGGGGGGGGGGCCCCCCCGCCCCCCCGCCCCGGCCGCGGCGCACCACCGTGCGCCGAGCGCGTCCCCGCCGCAGCGCGGACGCGCCCGCGGGTGCCTCAGGCCCGGTCGAGCAGCCCGCGCAGCACCGCCTCCAGCACCGCCGCTTCCGCGCCCTGGGGATCCGCGCCCCGCGACCGCCACGCGACGACACCGTCCGGCCGCACCAGGACCGCGCCTTCGGGGTGCACCCCGCCGTAGCGCTCGGGCCAGGTGCCGTCCGGGTCGGCCAGCGTGCCCGCCCCGCCGCCCGTGCCCCGCACCACCCGGCGCGCGGTGAGTTTCAGGCCCAGCCCGGCGGAGGCGGAGGCGGCGGCGGAGAGCCACTCACGGCCGTTCTCCCCGGTCAGCAGGACGAAGTCCCGCCCGAAGAGGTCCAGCGTGGAGACGGGCACACCGTCCCGCGACAGCCGCACGTAAGGCGCCCGGGTCCCGGGCTCCCCGCGCAGTGCGCGCGGGTCGGAGGTGACCGGCAGGTCCGCGCCGCCCGGCTCCGCCACCACCGCGGCGGAGCGGTACGCCTGCCCCGACGTCACCGTCACCGCGTCCTCGACGGCCGCCCGCTGCTCCGGGGTCGCCTCGCCGGAACGCAGCGCCAGCTGGAGGGAGCCCTGCTCGGCCGTGTGGACCGCGACGGGACGCCGCTCGGCGTCGTACGTCTCCACCAGGCCGGGCCCCGCGACGCCCGCGACCACCAGGGCCAGCTTCCAGGCGAGGTTGTGGGCGTCGGCGATACCGGTGTTGGCTCCGTAGCCCCCGGTCGGCGGCACCACGTGCGCCGCGTCCCCGGCGAGCAGCACCCTGCCGTGCACGAACCTCTCGGCCACCTGCTCCGCCATGTCCCAGGGGAAGCGCGAACGGATCGTCACCTCGACCCCGGGCGCGCCCACCGCCGCCGCCACCAGCTCGGCGCAGCGGTCGTCGGTGAAGTCCTCCAGGCTCTCGCCGTCCTCGGGCCGGTATCCGACGATGAGCGTGCCCCCGGTCAGCGTGTCGTCATGCACGAGAATGCCGGTGACCTGCGGGTTCCGCACGTGGACCACGCTGTACCTGCGGTCTCCCAGCACCGGGCGCAGATCCGCGGCGAACGCGATGCTGACATGGCGGGACAGCACCCCGCGCCCCTGCCGGGGCACCTTCAGCGCCTCCCGGACGGTGCTGCGCGGCCCGTCGCAGGCCACCAGATAGGAGCTGCGGAAGGTGCGGGTGCCGGAGTCGTCGCCGAGGACGGCGGTGACCCCGCCGGGGTCCTCCGCGAAGGACAGCAGCTCGGTGCCGAACCTGAGGTCGGCGCCGAGCTCCGCGGCCCTCGCCCGCAGCAGCGGCTCCAGCCGGTCCTGCGGCAGCAGGAGCAGCCGGGACGGGGTGAGGTCGCCCAGGTCGTCGTCGCCCTCCAGCTCCTCCTTGCTGAACAGCACATCGCCGGCGAGCGAGGTCACCCCGGCCCGGGTGCGGTGCGTGGCGAAGCCGGACGCCTCCCGTACGGCGGCGTCCTCGACGCCCGCCTGACGCAGCAGTTCCCCGGTCCGGGGGTAGTACCCGACGGCCCTGGGGTGGACGGACGTGCCCGGATGGCGCTCCACCAGGGTGCACCGCACCCCGTGCCGGGCGAGGAACAGGGCGGTGGACAGCCCGACGAGGCTGCCGCCGACGATCAGTACGGGTGCGCTGCCGGAAGGGTCGGAAGCGGAGGTCATCGCACGGTCCCTCTCTGGGTGATCGGCCTCGGACAGGTTGTTCACGGGGTCGGCAGTCCGGCCCGCCCCAGGGCCAGGTAGTCCACGACCTCCCAGTGCTCCGCGACCTTCCCGCGCTCGATCCGGAACTGGTCGCAGGTCCGCATCTCCAGCGGCAGCCCGGAGGGGCCGCCGCCGCTCCACGCGCCGGTGAGCGTGCCGGTCCAGGTCACGAAGACCATCACCCGGTCGTCGGCGGCGACGATGTGGTCCACGGTGGTGACCAGGTCGGGGAAGGCGGCGATGTTGTCGGCGAAGAACGCCTTGAACGCGTCGAGCCCGTCCGGCACCGCGTCGGTGCGCATGTTGTGGTGCCGGTAGTCCTGGTGGTAGTACCGCTCGGCCAGGTCCAGCCGGTGCTCGCTGAAGACGTCGCGGTACGCGCCGAGGACCAGCTCCGCGTTGGCCCGCTCGGTGTCGCTGTGCGGGCCGTGCAGCCCGGGCGCGGCCGGCTGGCCGCTCCGGTCCGGTCCGCCGTCCACGCCGTGCGTGACGAGCACGTCACGGTCCACGACGTTCCAGTGCTCGGCCACCCGGCCGTCCCGAAGACGGTACAACTCGGCGGTGTGCAGCCGCAGTTCGCCGCCGGAGCGGGAGCGTCCGGTCCAGGTCGCGAACAGCATCACCCGGTCGTTTCCGGCCACCAGGTGGTCGATGTCCGCGCGCAGCTCCGGGAACACCCGGTCCGAGGTACGCCAGTCGGCGGGGGCGTGTTCGACGTGGTCGGCGTGGAAGAAGCGGCCCGCCTCCTCGAAGCGGCGCTCGCGGTACAGCGTCCCGTACAGCTCGCGGATCAGCTCGGCGTTGCGCGTGCGCTGCCCGGCGTGGGTCACGGTGGTCATGGGTTCCTCTCGGCTCGGCTCTCGGACAAGGGGGGTCAGGGGGGCCGCTCAGACCTTGAGCGCGTAGGTCGACCAGTACGAGTCGGCCTCGAAGCCGAGCTTGCGGTTGAGCGCGACCACGGCGGTGTCGGCCGTGTCGTTGAAGACCTGGACCAGCGCGAGCCGGCCGTTCTCCCGGGCCGCCCCGAGCAGCAGTTCGCTCTTCAGCCAGGTGGCGAGACCGCGCCGCCGGTGCCCGGGCAGCACCAGCGTCTCGCCGCCGTCGGCCATCGGGCTGTCGCGCACGAACAAGGTGGCGTACCCGGCGATCTCCGCGCCGTGCCCGGGCAGCGCCGCCACCACGTGGGGCAGATGTCCGGCGCGCTCCGCCTCGGCCTCCCGCGCCCGTACGTCGTCGGCGGAGGGACGCCGGATCCTGGCCTGGCCGTTGACCCGCTCCTCCAGTCGGCTCCAGGCCCGCGCGTAGGAGTCGACGAGGTCGTCGGGGCAGGGCCCCCGCCACCTCACCAGGCGGTATCCGGGCACCGGCCGGTCCGCCGCGACCTCCAGCACCGCGCGGGCGGGCCCGGCCAGACGCAGCCGGTGGCGCACGCTCTCGCCGATGAGGTCGGCTCCGAGTTCCGCCGCGAACCGCGCACCGGCCTCCGCCCGGGGGGCGTCCGCCAGCAGCAGGTCCCGGCCGCGTTCCCGCAGCGCCGCCCGTCCCGCGGCCGCCAGTGCCCGCCCGGCGCCGCGCCGCCGGAAGGCCGGGAACACCCACAGCGAACCGTGTCCCGGCCCGCTCGGGTCCCCCAGATCGAGGCCGAGTTTCAGCACACCGGCCGGTGTGTCCCCGTCGTAGGCGGCCAGCACGATCCGCTCCGTGCCGTGCCGCCGCTGGAACAGCCGGGCCAGCAGCGCCTCCGTCACCGGCGGATCGCCGGGCAGCTCCAGACTCATGGTCTCCCGGAACCCGGGAAGCAGCGCGGCGAGGGTCGCCGGCTCATCGCCGTCGAGGCTACGAATCTCCATGCCCCCACTGTGATCCGCCGGTCTCGAAGCGCCGTCGAGGACAACTCGACACCGGCACGCGAGAGTTGGGCCCCCTCGGGTGGACGGCGGCGTCGGCCCTCTAGGACCCGACCCGGCCGTGCAGGGTGATGGCCTGGACCGGACAGGCCCTGGCCGCCTCCCGCACCCTGGGGTCCCCGGCGCGTTCCGCCCCGCCGGGCAGCAGCCGCACCACCCCGTCGTCGTCCTGGGTGAACACCTCGGGCGCCGTCATCGCGCACATGGCGGCGCCGATGCACCGGTCCGTCGCCACGCTGACGCCCGTCCGGGGCCCGCTCACCACTCGACCGGGAGTTCGGCGACGCCCTGCAGCACGTACGGGGCGTTCAGCGGCAGTTCGTCCGACCGGACCGGCACCCGCAGGTGCGGGATGCGCCGGAAGAGCGTGCGGAACGCGATCTCCATCTCCGCCCGGGCCAGGTTCTGGCCGATGCACTGGTGGATCCCGTAGCCGAAGGCGACATGGCGTCCGGCGGAGCGCCGGATGTCGAAGGAATCGGGATCCTCCCAGGCCCGCGGGTCCCGGTTCATCAGCATCGTCGACATGGCCAGTCCGTCGCCGGCCCTGATGGTGTGCCCCTCGACCTCGATGTCCTCGACCGCCACCCTCATCAGCACGTCCCCGATGGAGGTGAACCGCATCAGCTCCTCCACCGCGCCCGGCAGCAGGGACTCGTCCGCCCGCAGCAGGGCGAGCTGGTCTGGGTGTTCCAGGAGTGTCACCGTCCCCAGCGCGATCATGTTGGAGGTGGTCTCGTGGCCGGACACGAGCAGCAGCGAGCAGATCATCGCCAGCTCCTGGTGGTCGACCGACCCCTCCGCCAGCTGATGGGCGATCAGTTCGTCGATCAGGCCGTCGCCCGGCTCCTTCTCCTTCTTCGCGATCAGGTCGAAGAGGTAGCCGAGGATCTCGGTGAAGGCCGTCCGGGCCTGCTCCGCCTCGCCCTCCCCCGAGGAGGACAGCACGTGCCGGGAGCGCTCGTCGAAGTAGCCGCGGTCCTCGAACGGCACCCCGAGCAGGGCGCAGATCACCGCCGACGGCAGCGGAAGGGCGTACTGGGACAACAGCTCGGCGGGGCTTCCCCGGTCCAGCATCTCGTCGACGAGCCCCTCGGCGATCCGCTCGATCTCCGGGCGCAGCGCGGCGACCCGCCGGATGCCGAAGCCCGGGATCACCATGCGCCGCTGCCGGGCGTGCTCGGGGTCGTCCACGCCGACCAGCGGGGGTGCGGCCCGCTGCTGCGTCTGGGCGGCGATCCGCGGCGCCAGGAACGGGAAGCCGGGATGAAGGACGTCGGAGGACAGCCGGGGGTCGGGGAACAGGGCCCGGCCGACCTCGTTGCCGGTCACCAGCCACACCTGACGGCCGTCGTACAGGGTGACCTTCGTCAGCGGGCCGCGCTCCCGCAGTTCCTCGTAGCCGACGGGCATCCGGTACGGGCAGGCCCGGGTCATCGGGTAGGCCGGCGCCGCGACGTCCTCGGGTGGTCTGGGGGTCTGCATCATGAGCCTCCTGGGTCGGTGTCCGACACAGGTCATTGAGCCCCGCCGCTCTCGAGGGCCTGTGGAGGATCCCTGGAGAGCGGCGGGGCCCGGTTCGGTCGGGGCGCCCGGCGTGGTCAGGCTCCCCCGGTGACCCGCAGGGTCTCGCCGTTGGTGTTGCCGTTGGCGGCCGAGCCCAGGAAGGTGACGGCCCGGGCCACGTCCTCGGGCGCGGACATCCGGCCCGACGGCAAGGTCCTGCCCTTCTCCTCCAAAAAGCCCGGGGGCACGTGCGCCCGCACGGTCTCGGTGCTGGTCTGGCCGGGCACCACCATGTTGACCAGGATGCCGTCCGGGCCCAGTTCCCAGGCGAGGCTGCGCATCAGCCCGAACAGCGCGGACTTGCCGGCACCGTACGCCCCCGCCCCGGCCTTGCCGGTGTCCGCCAGGCCCGCGCCGAGCAGCACGATCCGGCCCCACGGCCGCCCGCGCATCCACGGCAGGACGGCCTGCAGCGTGTGGAACACGGCGTCGACCGAGGTGCGCAGCACCTCCTGCCACTGCTTGGCGGGTACGTCCTCGAAGCGCGGCACCGGCTGCCCGGGCCGCGGGATCGCCTCGCTCCAGACCACCGCGTTGGCCACCAGCACGTCGATGCCGCCCCACTCCTCGGCGACCCGCCCCACGGCCTCCCGTATGCACCGCTCGTCCGCGAGGTCGTAGCGCACCACCAGCGGTGTCCCGCCCGCCTCGGTCACCAGCCGGGCCGTCTCGCGGGCCCCGTCCTCGTTGCTGTGGTAGGTGATCGCGACCCTGGCCCCCTCCTCCCCGTAGGCCACGGCCGTCGCCCGGCCGATGCCCGAGGAGGCGCCGGTGATCAGCACGACCTTGTTCCGCAGATCCGTCCTCATGACTCCACCTCGGTCGTCGGGGCACGGCCGGCGCTCTGCGCGTGCCGGAAGAAGTCGTCCGGGTCGTAGGCCCGCTTCACCTCGCGCAGCCGGAACCGGTTCGCGCCGAAGTACTCCGTCTCCCAGTCCTCACCCGCTCGTGAACTGGGGAAGTTGATGTACGAGCCGCAGGCGAGCGGCGTGAGGGCGGTGGCCGCGCGGTCCGCCAGCGCGGTCAGCCGGGCCGGGGCCGCCGCGTCCGTCGCCGCCTGCCGGCAGGCGAACTGGTAGCCGATCAGGAAGCGAGCGTCCCGGTGCGGGTAGGCGGTCGCGCCGGCCGGCACCCGGCTCGCCGCACCGCCCAGGGCGATGCACAGCAGATAGCGCTCCTGCCCCGCCGCGTCCAGGGCGGGGTCCCAGGCGTCGAGCAGGGCCGCCGACTCCGCCCGGGTCGCGGCCCGGCCGGTGAGGCGGTAGCTCTGCCGGGTGTACGGATGCCGGTGCCCCTCGGCCTCGGGCCCGGTGCCCGTACGCCGGCACTGGGCCACCGTCTTCGAGCCGCACAGCGCCTCGTGCATCACCTCGGCGTACCCGCCCCGCGCGCCGACGGTCCTGCTCAGCGGCTTGCACCCGGCCCGCTCGGCCAGTTCGTCCAGGCCGTCGCGCAGCGCCTCGTCGGCACCCAGGTGCACCCCCCAGACCCGGACCACCGGACGCCCGCCGGGCCCGAACATGCCCGGCAGCACGACCAGGGAGGTGCCGAGTTCGTCGGGGCCGTCGACGGCCCACTCCTGCCAGGCCGTCAGCACCTCCACGGCGTCGTCGTACGCCCACAGCGTCTCGAAGGCCGTCAGGGCGGGCGCGTCGATCGCCCGCACCTCGAACTCCGTGACCACCCCGAAGGTGCCTCCGCCGCCACCGCGCGACGCCCAGTACAGATCGGGCTCCTCGGCGGGCGAACAGCGGACGGTCCTGCCGTCCGCGAGCACCACGCGCGCCGCGACGAGCCGGTCGCTGCCCAGCCCGAACCTGCGGGTCTGCCAGCCGATCCCGCCCCCGGTCAGGAATCCGCCCGCGGAGACGGTGGGGAACGTCCCGGTGACGATCTGCCGGCCCTGCGCCCGCAGGGCGTCCAGCGCGTCCAGCGACTGGACGCCCGCCCCGAGCCGCACCACGGGGCCCTCGGCGACGACGTGGTTCATCCGGGACAGGTCGACGACCAGCCCCTCACCGGTCGACCAGCCGTTGAAGCTGTGGCCGCCGCCCCTCACGTGCAGCCGCACCCCCTGCTCCCGGGCGTGCCGCACGCACAGCGCGACGTCCTCCTCGGAGGCGCAGTACGCGACGGCGTACGGCTCGATCGTGTCGTACTCGGTGTTCTGAAGCTGTCGGGCCAGGGCGAAGCCCGCCTCGTCCGGCAGGACCAGGTCCCCGTCGAGCCGGTCCCGCAGCGCAGCCGCCCGCATCAGTCGTCGATGCCGAACTTGCCGGCGGTCACCTTGGACCCGGCGTGCCCGCGCAGCTTGGTGCCCTGCGGGTCGAAGAACTCCGCACCTCCGGTGCCCTGCCACTCGGTGTCCGAGACGAACTCGCCCGACACCCGCACGTGCGCCTCCCCCACGTGGTTGCCCTCGGGGTCGGCGGCCAGGATGTGGAAGCCGTACTCGAAGCTGTCCGGGCCCGTGGCACGCCAGGTGCCCAGTCCGATGTTCTTGGTGTTGAGCTGGGTGGAGACGACCGTGCCGTCCGCCGAGAAGCTGACGAGGCCGGGGACCGCCTTGCCGTCGTCGTCCAGCTGCGTGGTCCAGGTGCCGACCAGCCGTACGTCGCTCATCGCAGATCTCCTCGATACTCAGGGGGAACTGGGGGAACTGGGGGAACTGGGGGATGCGGTTGTCCCGGCCAGGCTTCCGGCCCGCTCTCAAGACCCGCTCGAGACGTCCTGTAGCCGGGCGGCGGCTCCTGCCTCGGCGGACGGCACACCGGCCCGAACTCCGGGTGCCAGAGCGCGGCCACGTGCACGGAGCCGAGAGCCACCAGGGCGCGGTACGAGGGCAGCAGCAGATAGCGCACCAGTCCTCGCCACACGGCGCGCGAGGCGGTGACGCGGGGCGGGACGCTCTCCTTGTCGGGGTGTCCCTCGGGCAGGAACTCCGGGTCGAACGGACGAAGGGACACGGCACTCCTAGGGGGTGGCCGGCGTGGGCGCCGGACGCGCGGGACCGACGCGGACGGCGAGCGCGGGTGGTCGGCGATGGGTGGCCGGCGTGGGTGTGTCAGGCGGCTCGGACGGCCATCTCCACGCCGCCGTCGAAGGGGAGCGGGAGCGACACGTAACCGCTGCCGGGGAAGCGGACATGGGCGAGGAAGTCCGCGCACCGCGCCGGCTCGTCCCGTACACCGAGGGCCACCAGCACCGCGCCCGGCAGCATCCTGGGTTCCACCAGCTCCAGCAGCGGCAGGAAGGACTGCGGCGGCCCGCCGAGCAGCAGCAGGTCGACCGGTCCGGCAAGGGTCGCCAGCGACCGTTCGGGGCGGCCCGCCCGCACGTCCGCGCAGCGCTCCGCTCCGGCCTTCTCCACGGCCGCGGCGGCGGCCTCGGCGCGTCGGGTGTCCGGCTCGCAGGCGATGACCCGGCCCTGCCCGTTCTCGCTCACCGCGGTCGCGAGCGCGGCGGTGAACGACTCGTACGGACAGCCGATCTGGAGCACCGTCAGCGGCCCGGCCGCCAGCACGAGCTGCCGCAGGAGGGTTCCGGTGGCGGCTTCGAAGGAGGGAACGGCGGCACGTCCGGCTGCGGAGTCGGTACAGGAAACGGCATTGGGCATGCGGAACTCCCCGTCACGAGTGTCGAGACGTTCGCGGTCTCTCGCCCGAGCGTCGCAGACGCCGACGTCACGGGCGACGGCCCTGGATGCCCGTGCGAGCGAGGCTCGAGCCGCACTCCAAACCACCGGCCGGGCGGGGGCGGACCCCTCAGGGAACGGTGTGGGGCAGACCGGTCAGGAGAGCACCCCGGCCAGCGTCCCCGCGAGGGTCAGCGCGAGAAACGCCGCCCCCCATGTCATCGCGTGCCGGATCCGGCGGTGTTTGACGCGGGTGGTGCGGGTCAGGAGCTGGGCCGGGGTGTCCGCGCCCGGGGCCGGGTGGGGCGTCCTGGCCAGGCTCAGCAGGACCAGGGACGGGGCGCAGGCCGCGCAGCCGGTCCACAGGAGCAGCTGGGGGACCGTGGCGAACCGGGCGGGGGTGATGACACCCGCGGTGATCGCCGTGAGGAGGGCGGCCAGGGCAGCGCCGAGGGTGGCCAGGGTCAGTCCGGCTCGCTGGTCGGCCTTCGCCAGTTGCTCGCGGGCCGCCTCGGGCGGCAGCGGCCGGCCGGGTTCCGCCGTGCGCGCACCGTGGAGTGTGGTCATGCCTGCACCTCGCTGATCAGCGGTTCCCTCCGAGTACCCCAAAGGGCTTGCCCCACACCGCGGTTCAGGTGTTCCACGTCTCGTCGTACGGGTCGTGCGGGGTGGGCACCGGCTTCGCGGCCGTCACGTCGAGGTAGGGGATGGGGCCGTTGTTCACGGGGTCCTCGGTGCGGCGCGGGGTGTAGGTGCCGGTGACCTCCAGCCAGGTGTCCGGGCGCAGCACCGGCGGTATGTCGCCGGACAGGGCGATCTTGACCG
The DNA here is from genome assembly GCF_042733745.1 of Streptomyces sp. NPDC059696. Lineage (NCBI taxonomy): Bacteria > Bacillati > Actinomycetota > Actinomycetes > Kitasatosporales > Streptomycetaceae > Streptomyces > Streptomyces sp. NPDC059696. Next base: position 115,328 of record NZ_JBHWFG010000025.1, on the reverse strand, counting down.
GCTGGGCGTCGGCGGCGCAGCAGTTGAGGCCCATGCGGACCAGGTAGGGGGTGCCGTCGCGGTCCAGGGTCACGAAGCCGGTGATCCTCAGTTCGCGGCCCCCGAGGGCACGGCCGTCGTCGTAGACCGCGCGGCCGGCGTAGTCGGCGACGGCCAGGCGCAGGGGCGTGTCGCCGGCGGGGAGGGCCGGGAAGCCGAAGGGCTTGGTCAGGGCCGTACCGGTGTGTGCCGCGCTGTAGGAGCCCAGGGCCGGCGGGGCGACGAGGATCAGGGCGAGGACCGGGAGCGTGAGGAGCCAGGAGACACGGGGCTCGCGGTGGTGGTCGTGGTCGTGTTCCCGGGCCGGGGTGGGCGACTCGTCGTCGGGGCCGTGGCCGTGGGGGGCGCGGCGGTCGTACCAGAGGGCCGCCGCCGCCGTGACGATCAGGACCACGCCCGCCAGGATGACCAGGGGGCGCAGGCCCTCCTTGACGTAGCGCAGGTAGAGGTCGGTCGTGCCGGCGTGCAGGAGGGTCGCGCCGAGCAGGAAGAGGAGGGCCGTCTGGGCCAGGCGGTTCACAGCAGGACCGTTCCGGTCAGGGCCGCACCGACGACGGCCAGGGCGAAGGTCGCGGGGGCGAAGCGCAGGGCGAAGGCGCGGCCGAAGGTGCCCGCCTGCATCGCGAAGAGCTTCAGGTCGATCATCGGGCCGACGACCAGGAAGGTCAGACGGGCCGTCAGGGAGAACTGGGTCAGGGACGCCGCAACGAACGCGTCCGCCTCCGAGCAGAGGGAGAGCAGGACGGCCAGCACCGCGAGGCTCAGCACCGACAGCACGGGGTGGCCGGCCGCGAGACCCAGCCAGTCCGCCGGGACGACGGCCTTCAGGGTCGCCGCGGCCATCGCGCCGATCACCAGGTAACCGCCCGCGTGCGTCACGTCGTGACGGACCGAGTGCGCGAAGGCCGCCCCCTTGCCCTGCCCCTCGTACGACGCGCGGGCCGGGGGACGGAGCCAGTCCGTGCGGCCGAGCCGGTGCCAGAGCCAGCCCATCGCGCAGGCCACGAGCAGGCTCGCGACGAAGCGGGCCAGGACCATCTCCGGGTTGCCGGGGAACGCCACGGCCGTCGCCGTCAGCACGATCGGGTTGATGGCGGGCGCCGAGAGGAGGAACGCCAGGGCCGCCGCCGGGGTGACCCCCCTGCGGACCAGGGCGCCGGCCACCGGCACGGACGCGCACTCACAGCCCGGCAGCACCGCGCCCGCCACGCCCGCGACCGGCACCGCGAGGGCCGGGTGCTTCGGCAGGGCCCGGGCGAAGAACGACGGCGGCACGAACACCGCGATCGCCGCCGACAGCAGCACACCGAGCACCAGGAACGGCAGCGCCTGGACCATGACCGCGACGAACACCGTCATCCAGCTCTGCATCACCGGCGCGCCGAGGGCCCCGCGGATCGGGTCCTGGAACATCACCGCCGTGAGCAGCACCAGGGTCAGCAGCAGTGCGGAGTTGAGGTGCCGGCCCTCGTCCTTGCCGGTTTCCTCCTCCCCCGCTCGGGTTCCCCTGCCCCGGCCCTGCCCGGGGTCGGCGCGCTCACCGCTGTCCTGCGGGGCGGTCTTCGTGATGGCCACGGGCCCGGTACCTCCGGTGGTGCGCGAGGGCATTGCCCCTTCCCTCCCCTTTCGTACGGACGGCGGCGGCCGGGCGTTCACGCCCCACCGCCCCCTCCTGGAACCGGTCGTCACGGTGAGGCAGTCTTCTCCTCGTGGGGAGCGTTCCGAACCAGGGCCGGCCGGGCGAACCGGCCACGCACATGATCGTGTGCGGTGACGACGGGCTGGCGCACCGGCTGGCCGCCGAACTGCGCGGTGTCTACGCCGAGCAGGTCACGCTCGTCGTGCCGCCCTCCGGGAGGCGGGTGCGCCAGCCCGTCGTCGGACGGGCCCGGGCCGCCTCGGCCGCGCTGCTCGACCTGGTCGTGAACGCGGCCTCCGGCCGGACCGGCCCGAGCCCCGAACCGGCCGCGAACGAGCAGGTGGTGGAGACGCCGGAGATCACCGAGGCGGTGCTCGTCGAGGTGGGCGCCGACCGGGCGGCGGCGCTGGCGCTCGTCTTCGACGACGACGAGACCAACATCCGCGCCGCGCTCACGGCCCGCCGCATCAACCCCCGCATCCGCCTCGTACTGCGGCTCTACAACCGGCGGTTGGGTCAGCACATCGAGGAACTGCTGGACCAGACCGCCGCCGTCGCCTCCGGGGACGACCGGGCGGCGGGCGGCCTCGACGCGTCGACGACGGTGCTGTCCGACGCCGACACGGCCGCCCCCGCGCTCGCCGCCACCGCTCTCGTCGGCACCAGCAAGGTCGTCCAGACGGAAGGGCTCGTGCTGCGGGCGGTGGAACGGCAGCCGCCGCGGCCGGGCGAGGTGGCCGACCCGGGGCTGTGCACTCTGGCGCTGCTGTCGGCGACGAGCAACGACCCGGCGGGCGCGGACGGTTCCGAGGGCAGCGGGGAGCAGGGGCCGCGTCTGCTGCCGGACGAGGCGGCGGTGGCGGCGGCGACCGGGCGCGGGACCGTCGTCCTGGAGCAGGTGTCGTACACGGGGCCGTCGCTGCCCGCCGGGCGGGGCGGTGTGCCGCCGTTCGCCTCGCTGTTCTCGCGGCGGCTGCGGTGGTCGCTGGCCGGGCTGGTGGGCTGTGTGCTGGCGCTCGCCGTCGGGTTGACGATCGTGACGAACGAGCATCCGCTGTACGCGACGTACATCACGCTGCTCGACCTGTTCGGCATCAACGATCCCGCGCTCCACCAGTCGACCGCCCGGCAGGTGCTGCAACTGCTGTCCGGGCTGGTCGGGTTGCTGCTGCTGCCGGTGCTGCTGGCGGCGGTGCTGGAGGCGCTCGGCACGTTCCGCAGCGCGTCCGCGCTGCGCAAGCCGCCCCGTGGGCTGGGCGGGCACGTGGTGCTGCTCGGGCTCGGCAAGATCGGGACGCGGGTGCTGACGCGGTTGCGGGAGCTGAACATCCCGGTGGTGTGCGTGGAGTCCGACCCGGACGCGCGGGGCCTGGCCACGGCCCGGCGCCTGCGGGTGCCGGTGGTGCTCGGGGACGTCACGCAGGAGGGCGTGCTGGAGGCCGCGAAGATCCACCGTGCGCACGCGCTGCTGGCCCTGACCAGCGCGGACACGACGAACCTGGAGGCGTCGCTGTACGCGCGGTCGGTACGGCCCGACCTGCGGGTCGTGCTGCGGCTGTACGACGACGACTTCGCGACGGCCGTGTACCGGACCCTGCGGGCCGCGCATCCGCGCGCCCTGACGCGGAGCCGGAGCGTGTCCCACCTGGCCGCGCCCGCGTTCGCCGGGGCGATGATGGGGCGGCAGATCCTGGGGGCGATCCCGGTGGAGCGGCGGGTGCTGCTGTTCGCGGAGGTGGACGTGGCCGGGCATCCGCAACTGGAGGGACGGACGGTCGCGCAGGCGTTCCGGGCCGGGGCCTGGCGGGTGCTGGCGCTCAACACGGCGCCCTCCGGAGGCCGGCGGGGTGACCGGGAGGGCGCCGAGGAGGACGGCGCGGCGGCATCGGGTCTGGTGTGGGATCTGCCTCCTTCGTATGTGCTGGGGACCGGGGACCGGGTGGTGCTGGCGGCGACGCGGCGGGGCCTCGCGGAGCTGCTGGGACGCAGACGGCGGGAGCGGGCGGGGGCGTGACGAGGCGCCGTGCGCCCCGCGGGCGCGAAGCGACCGAGGGGCGCGGGGAACCGCGCGATCAGCCACGCACCGTCCGCAGCCGCCGAACCACCCCGGGCCCCCGAGCTACTGGGCGCCCGGCACCCCCTGCAGGTACCGCTCCGCGAACTCCAGCTCCAGCCGCACCTGCTTGATCCGTTCGTCCACCACCAGCGACCCGTGTCCGGCGTCGTAGCGGTACACCTCGTGCACCGCGCCCCGGGCCTCCAGGCGCTTGACGTAGTTCTCGATCTGGCGGATCGGGCAGCGCGGGTCGTTGACCCCGGCCGAGATGTAGACCGGCGCCTTGACCTGGTCGACGTAGGTGAGCGGGGAGGAGGCCTCGAAGCGCTCGGGCACCTCCTCCGGCGTGCCGCCGAGGAGCGTGCGGTCCATCGCCTTCAGCGCCTCCATCTCGTCGTGGTACGCCGTGACGTAGTCGGCGACGGGCACCGCCGCGATGCCGAGGGTCCACGCGTCGGGCTGGACGCCGAGGCCGAGGAGGGTGAGGTAGCCGCCCCAGGAGCCGCCCGTGAGGACCAGGCGCTCGGGGTCGGCGATGCCGGAGTCGACGGCCCACTGGCGGACGGCGGCGATGTCCTCCAGCTCGATGAGGCCCACGCGGTGCTTCAGGGCGTCCGTCCAGGCACGGCCGTAGCCGGTGGAGCCGCGGTAGTTGACACGGATCACCGCGTAGCCGTGGTCGACCCAGGCCGCGGGGCCCGCCGCGAAGGAGTCGCTGTCGTGCCAGGTGGGGCCGCCGTGGATGTCGAAGACCGTGGGCAGCGGGCCGGTGGTGCCCTCGGGCCTCTGCAGGAGGGCGTGGATGCGGCCTCCGGGGCCCTCCACCCAGACGTCCTCCACGGGCACCGAGCCGGGCGACTTCATCCCGGGCGGGTCGAGGACCACCTCGCCCGTCGTGGAGCGGACCGCCGACGGCCGGGCCGACGACGACCACAGGTACTCCACGCTGCCGTCGGGCCGGGCCGTGGCGCCGGAGACCGTGCCGGGCGGGGTCGGGATCTCCGTCAGGGTGCGGCCGGACAGGTCGTAGCGGAACAGCTCGCTGCGGGCCTCGAAGCTGTGCACGATGAGCAGACCGCTGCCGTCCGGGTACCACTCGGCGCTGACGTCGCCGGGCAGCTCCAGCGCCAGGTCCGTCTCCTCGCCGGTGGCCACGTCCCACACCAGGGGCTCCCAGCGGCCGCGGCGCTGGTGGCCGATGAGCAGGCGGGTGTCGCCGTCGACGGGGGCGAAGCCGAGGACCTCCAGGCCCAGCTCACGGGTGCCGCCCTCGGTGTCGTCGAGGTCGGCGACCGCCGTGCCGTCGGGGCGCAGGACGCGCAGCGCCGAGTGCATCGCGTCGCCGTGCTCGGTGTGCTCGATGGCGATGAGCGAGCCGTCGTGGGAGAGGTCGCCGACCCCGGCCGACTCGCGGTGGCGGTAGATCTCCACCGGGTCCTCGCCGGTGCGGACGAGGTGGATGGTCGTGCCGTCCTCGTCGGTGGAGCGGCCGACGACCGCCGTACGCCCGTCGCGGCCGAGGGCGAGGCCGGCCGGGTAGGAGGCGTCCAGGCCCGCGGCGGCCGGTTCGTCCGCGCCGCCCTCGAAGGGCTGGCGGCGCCACACGCCGAACTCGTCGCCGTCCTTGTCGTCGAACCACCAGATCCACGCGCCGTCCGGGGACAGCACGCCGTCCGTCGTGCCGTTCGGCCGGTCCGTCACCTGGCGCTGCCCGCCCGTCGCCCGGTCCCAGGCGTACAGCTCGTACGTCCCGGTCGCGTTCGAGACGAACAGGGAGCGGTCCGGCGCGTCGTCCGCCCAGTCGGGCAGGGAGACCCGCGGCGCCCGAAAGCGCTTCTCCCAGTCCGGCATCCGCTCCTGGCGTCCCGCCGGTACCTCTTGCTCGTGCTGGTCCCGCCGCTCCCGCGCGTCGGACCCGTTGCTCTCAGTCATGGCCCCATACTGCCCGCCCGGGCCGACAATGCGCTCGCGTGGGTCCCCAGCCTGTGGATAACCTCCACCGGTCCGCCCTCCGAGCAGGTCAGGAGTCCCGCACCATGTACTCCCCCACCCCCGCCGACTGGAACGAGGCCAACCGCGCCCACTGGGACGAGCGCGTCCCGCTGCACATCGCCGGTGACTTCTACGATCTGGAGGCCTTCCGGGCCGGTCAGGACCCCTTGCGTGACTTCGAGCGCGCCGAGGTGGGCGAGGTCGGCAACCGCTCTCTGCTGCATCTGCAGTGCCACATCGGCCTCGACACGCTGTCCTGGGCCCGGCACGGCGCCGCCCGCGTCGTCGGTCTGGACTTCTCCGGACCCGCCGTCGACCTGGCCCGCGGCCTCGCGCGCGACCTGGGTCTCGGCCCGGAGCGGGCGGCGTTCGTGGCGGCGGACGTGTACGACGCGGTGACCGCGGTCCCGGAGCCGTCGTACGACATCGTGTACACCGGCGGCGGCGCGTTGTGCTGGCTGCCCGACATCGGGCGCTGGGCGCGGACCGCGGCGTCGCTGGTGGCGCCCGGCGGGTTCCTCTACCTCGCCGAGTTCCACCCGCTCACCGACGTCCTCGACGACGAGACCGGCTCGCGGATCGTGCACGACTACTTCGCCCGCGACGCCTGGGTCGAGGAGAGCGACGGGTCGTACGCGGCCGAGGGCGCCGCGTTCACGAACGGCCGGCGGGTGGAGTGGCAGCATCCGGTCGGCGAGGTGGTCTCGGCGCTCGCGGCGGCGGGGCTGCGGATCGAGTTCCTGCACGAGCACGACGTGTCGCTGTTCCGGCGGTTCGGCACCTTCGAGCGGCGGGACGGCTACTTCCGCTTCCCCGCGGGCCGCCCGCGCGTTCCGCTGATGTACTCGATCCGGGCACGCAAGGACTGATCCCCGGGGGGACGCACGGCCGTCCGGAACCCTCCGCCAGGCTCGTGGCGTTGCCCACCCCGCGGGCCGGGGCCGCCCGGCAGCCCCGTACCGTGGGGGTGTGTACCGGTTTCTGCTGACGCCCCGATGGTGGGGGATCAACGTCTTCGTGCTGTTGTCCATCCCCTTCTGCATCTTCATGGGGTCCTGGCAGCTGGGCCGGTTCGAGGACCGTGTGCAGGACCACCGCACCGCGACCGAGCAGATCGCCGAGTCCCGGCGTGAGGCGCCCCGGCCGCTGAAGGACATGCTGCCGGTGGACAAGGCGACGTCCGGGAAGCCGGTCACCGCGAGCGGACGGTACGGCAAGCAGCTGCTGGTGCCCGGCCGGGAGCTCGACGGCAAGCAGGGCTTCTACGTGCTGACGCTGCTGCGGACCGACTCGGGTGAGGCGCTGCCGGTGGTGCGGGGCTGGCTGCCCGGGACCGCCGACGCGGCGAAGGCCCCCGCCCCGCCGGCCGGCGAGGTCACCGTCACCGGGGCGCTTCAGGCGTCCGAGACGCCGGGCGACAACGGGGTCAGCGCACGGGGCGGCCTGCCGAGCGGGCAGACCTCCGCGATCAGCGCGGCGGCACTGGTGAACCTGGTGCCCTACGACGTGTACGACGCGTGGATCACCCTGACGCAGGCCGACTCGGGCATGCGGGCGGTGCCGGCCACCGCGCCGCCGGACTCGGGGCTGGACCTGAAGGCGTTCCAGAACCTGGGCTACACCGCCGAGTGGTTCGCCTTCGTGGGGTTCGTGATCTTCATGTGGTTCCGGTTGCTGCGGCGCGAGGTGGAGTACGCGCGCGACGCGGAACTGGGGCTGGTCCCGGACGAGGAGCCCGTGACCGTGGACGCCGCCGTGAAGTGAGCGGCGTCCTCGCCGGGCCGGCCGGCCGCAGCCCCTCGCGGGCCGCGGTCGCTGCCTACGCGCCCGCCAGCACGCCCGTCCAGTACACCGTGCCCGCGCAGGCGTTGGACACCGTGACCGAGGTCCCCGCCGAGCCGGCGCCCGGGGTGTACGTCACCGCCACGCTGCCGTCGACCGTGCCGTCCTCCCGGACCAGCTGGGGGGCCGCTCCCGTGTCGCCGCCGGTGGAGGTGCCGGCCGTGGTCGTCGGGTCCTCCGACGGGGTGGGGTCCGGGCTCGGGTCGGGGCCGCCGACGCTGCCGCCGGGGGTAGGGCAGGTCTCGGAGGGCACCCAGGCGAACTTCACGTCGTAGCCGACGCCCGGCTGGAGCACCAGCTGGGCCGCCTCCAGCGACGGGTCGGGCAGCAGGCCGGCCGCCGCGTCACCCGCGGTGTGCCGGGCCGAGCCGACCTTGGCGGCGTCGGCCGCGCCCTGCGGCAGCGCGCTGACCGAGCCGGGGCCGGTGACCGTGCAGGCCGCGCCGGAGACGTTGACGACGCGGAAGGAGCCGGAGACCGCGCCCGTGGAGTCGGGGGCGTTGCTGCTTCCGGAGGCGGGGCCGAGCTGGGCGGCGGTGCACGCCGGGATGCCGGCGGCGGCGGTGGAGGAGGGGCCGGTGCCCTGGGACGCGCCGGTGGAGGCGCCGGTGCCCTTGCCCTTGTCCTTCTCCTTCTTCTCGCCCTTCTCCTTGCCCTCGGCCTTGCCGGAGGAGCCGCCGGCGGTGCTCTCGCCGCCGTCCGGGCCCTTGCCCTGGCTCGCACCGCCCTGGGCCTGGGAGGTGTGGCCGGCGACGGCCGGGTTGGCCTCGGAGCCGGTGGCGTTGGAGACGTGCACGAGGGCGGGGACGGCCGTGCCGATGAAGAGCGCGGCGGCGGCCATGCCGACGACGGCCTGCCGCTTGCGGGTCCGCCGCTGCGGCACCGCCTTGCGCAGGTAGTCGAGAGTGCCGTCGCGCGGTTCCACGTCCTGCACCGCCTGGTGCAGCATCGAGCGCAGGTCCAGCTCGTCCGAGTCGAACCCGTGGGGGCTCTGGTCGTCGGGGCCGTGGTTCACAGTTCCGTTCCCAGCGTGCGATTGCTTCGGATCTTGCCCGTGCAGCCTTGTCGGCTCGTGCCACTCGAAGGGCTCGTGCCGGTCGCGCCCGTCACGGCGCGCCCCGTCTCCGTCACTCATGCCGGCGCCTCCATGGCCAGCCGGAGCGCCGCGATGCCGCGCGAGCCGTAGGCCTTGACCGAGCCGAGGGATATGCCGAGCGTCTCGGCGACCTGCGCCTCGGTCATGTCCGCGAAGTACCGCAGCACCAGCACCTCGCGCTGGCGGCGCTGCAGCCCCTTCATCGCCTTGATGAGGGAGTCGCGCTCCAGCTGGTCGTAGGCACCTTCCTCCGCGCTGGCCATGTCGGGCATGGGCTTCGACAGCAGCTTCAGGCCGAGGATGCGGCGGCGCAGCGCGGAGCGCGAGAGGTTGACGACGGTCTGGCGCAGGTACGCCAGGGTCTTCTCGGGGTCGCGGACCCGCTTGCGAGCGGAGTGGACACGGATGAAGGCCTCCTGGACGACGTCCTCGCAGGAGGCGGTGTCGTCGAGCAGGAGGGCGGCGAGACCCAGCAGCGAGCGGTAGTGCGCGCGGTAGGTCTCGGTGAGGTGGTCGACGGAGGTGCCGGCCGCGACATCGTCCTCCGCGCCGTCACGCTGGTTGGGTATGCGGGCCGGCCGCGCTGCGGGCACGGGCGCGATCACCGGCATGCCACCGGGCGTACCGGCCATGCGGGGTCGGAGAGCCGCCGGGCGGGGCGGTCGAAGGACCGTGCCGCGCGCCGCACTGAAGTCGAGTACCTCTGCCACGCCTGTTGGACACGCTGACCCCCGTGAGGGTTGTACGTGCCGGGCATCACTTTCACGCCGGCCGTCGCCGTCGACGGTCTACCCGCGTCAGGCAGCACAATCCATGGTGCGTCCATTGCCCTCATGCGTCCCGCTCTTCCCTTATATCCAAATGTGAACGGACGTCCCCACGCCCGGTTCCAGGCGTCCCCACGCCTGATGAAGCGCTCCCACGGCCGAAGGGCGACCGCAAAGACGCTCCCCGCCCTTCGCGCGGTTGCGGAGAGCGGGGAGGTAAATCCTCTGATGCCGAAGCGCCACGGACAAGTGCTCCGGATCATGGACCGGCTCACACGTCGTCCACAGATCCTACAAACCGCCTCTGACATCGGCGGCGGGTGCGAGGACCGCGAGACGTCCCGAAACCCGGGGCTCCGCCTGATCTCAACCGGGCGAAACAGACCGGAACGGACCGAAACGGAACGACTAAGGACCGGCCGGCACGGCTCAGGAGCGGCCGGCACGACTCAGGACCGGCCGGCACGACTCAGGAGAGGCCGGCACGACTCAGGAGAGGCCGGCACGACTCAGGAGTAGCCGAGACGACTCAGGAACAGCCCGGACGACTCAGGAACAGCCGGGACGGCTCAGGAACAGCCGGGACGGCTCAGGAGAGCTCGGCCGCGACCACCTCGGCGATCTGGGCGGTGTTGAGCGCGGACCCCTTGCGCAGGTTGTCGCCGCACACGAACAGCTCCAGCGCCGTGGGGTCGTCCAGTGCCCGCCGGACCCGCCCGACCCAGGTCGGGTCGGTGCCCACCACGTCGGCGGGGGTCGGGAACTCCCCCGCGGCCGGGTCGTCGAACAGCACGACGCCGGGCGCCGTGGCGAGGATCTCGCGCGCCTTGCCCACGGTGACCTCGCCCTCGAAGCGGGCGTGCACGGTCAGGGAGTGCGTGGTGATCACCGGCACCCGGACGCAGGTGACGGCCACGGGCAGGCCGGGCAGCCCGAGGATCTTGCGGGTTTCGTCCCGCACCTTCAGCTCCTCCGACGACCAGCCGTCCTCGCACGCCGTACCGGTCCACGGCACGACGTTCAGGGCGACCGGCTCCGGGAACGGCCCGGTGTCGTCGCCGACGGCCCGCCGCACGTCTCCGGGGTGCACGCCCAGCTCCGTGCCCGCGACCAGGGACAGCTGCCGGCGCAGGGTCGTCACGCCGGCCCGCCCGGCGCCGCTGACGGCCTGGTACGAGGAGGCGACCAGGTCGCGCAGCCCGAACTCGGCGTGCAGCGCGCCCAGCGCCACGATCATGGAGAGCGTCGTGCAGCTGGGGTTGGCGATGATCCCGCGCGGCCGCATCCGTACGGCGTGCGGGTTGACCTCGGGCACCACGAGCGGCACCTCGGGGTCCATCCGGAACACGCCGGAGTTGTCGACGACCACGGCGCCCTTGGCGGCGGCGACGGGCGCCCACCGCTCGGCGACCTCGTCGGGGACGTCGAACATGGCGACGTCCACGCCGTCGAAGGCCTCCTCGGTGAGCGCGAGAACCTCGGTCTCCTCGCCGCGCACGGTCAGTTTGCGGCCGGCCGAGCGCGCGGAGGCGATCAGCCGGATCTCGCCCCAGACGTCGGCGCGCTGGGACAGGATCCGGAGCATGACCGTGCCGACGGCCCCGGTCGCACCCACCACGGCAAGCGTCGGACGCCCGGACCGTCCGGTCCGGGCGTCCTGTCGGAGGTCGGCCATCAGCGGCCGGTGCCCCCGTAGACGACTGCCTCGTCGCTGTCGGAGTCGAGCCCGAACGCGGAGTGCACGGCGCGGACGGCCTCGGGGACGTCGTCGGCGCGGGTGACGACCGAGATGCGGATCTCGGAGGTCGAGATCAGCTCGATGTTCACGCCCGCGTCGGACAGAGCCGTGAAGAAGTCGGCCGTGACGCCCGGGTTGGTCTTCATGCCGGCGCCGACGAGGGAGATCTTGCCGATCTGGTCGTCGTAGCGCAGCGAGTCGAAGCCGATGCCGGACTTGTTCTTCTCCAGCGCGTCGATGGCCTTGCGGCCCTCGGTCTTCGGCAGCGTGAAGGAGATGTCCGTCAGGCCGGTGGCGGCGGCGGACACGTTCTGCACGACCATGTCGATGTTGATCTCGGCGTCGGCGATCGTGCGGAAGATCGAGGCCGCCTCGCCCGGCTTGTCCGGCACGCCGACGACCGTGACCTTGGCCTCGGAGGTGTCGTGCGCGACACCGGAGATGAGAGCCTGCTCCACCTGCTTTGCTCCTTGCTTCGGCTCGCTGCTGACCCATGTGCCCTGAAGTCCGCTGAAGCTGGACCGGACGTGGATCGGGATGTTGTACCGGCGGGCGTACTCCACACAGCGGTGGAGCAGCACCTTGGACCCGGACGCCGCCAGTTCGAGCATGTCCTCGAAGGAGATCCAGTCGATCTTCCGGGCCTTCTTCACCACGCGCGGATCGGCGGTGAACACGCCGTCGACGTCGGTGTAGATCTCGCAGACGTCGGCGTCGAGAGCGGCGGCGAGGGCCACCGCGGTGGTGTCGGAGCCGCCGCGGCCGAGCGTGGTGATGTCCTTGGTGTCCTGGGAGACACCCTGGAAACCGGCCACGATCGCGATGTTGCCCTCGTCCACCGAGGTCTTGATCCGGCCCGGCGTGACGTCGATGATCCGGGCCTTGTTGTGGACCGAGTCGGTGATGACACCCGCCTGGCTGCCGGTGAACGACTGGGCCTCGTGGCCCAGCTTTTTGATCGCCATGGCCAGCAATGCCATGGAGATCCGCTCTCCGGCGGTCAGCAGCATGTCGAGCTCGCGCCCGGCAGGCATCGGGGAAACCTGCTCGGCGAGATCGATCAGCTCGTCCGTCGTGTCGCCCATCGCGGAAACCACCGCAACCACCTGGTTGCCGTTCTGCTTCGCTTCCACGATCCGCTTGGCGACGCGCTTGATGCCCTCGGCATCGGCTACGGAGGAGCCTCCGTACTTCTGCACGACAAGGCCCACGTGCGCTCCTCGCTCAATCCGTCTCTATCCGCTCATACGCATTCGTACCGCGGTCGGCTCAGTCTAACGAGCGTCCGAAAAACCCCTCCGCGATATCGCATGGTGAGATCCCGGCGCCCGTCCAGAGTCGCTCCTGCCCATCTGGGCACAGGCCACTCGGAAAAGTGCCCGGCGTCACAATCGCACGAACTCGCCACTCTCGGTACCACAACTTTCAAGCACTGGGGGCGGCGCACGCCCGGACACTCCTGATCACGGCCCGGCGCGTCTTCGTCGCGGACACCGGCTGTGCACCGGCGGGCGGGACGGCGGTCCTGGCATCTCCAGGGCCGTAGAGCCCTCGTGCGGGACCGCACCAGGAGCCCCCAAATCACGCTGCGCGGGAGGGGGTTGGGCGCTACCGTCGGGGCATGGAGATCTTGCGCTACGTGGCGTTCAGCACGGATCCCGACGGCGGCAACCCGGCGGGGGTGGTGCTGGACGCGAGCGGTGCCGACGACGCGACGATGCTGGCGGCGGCGGCCGAAGTGGGCTACTCGGAGACGGCGTTCGCGGTGGAGGCCGGGGACGGCTCCCTGGACGTCCGGTACTTCAGCCCGCTCGCCGAGGTGCCGTTCTGCGGCCACGCGACGATCGCCACGGCCGTGGCGCACGCGGAGCGGCACGGAACCGGGCGGCTGCTGCTGCGCACCCCCGCGGGCCCGGTCACCGTCACCACCGACCGGGCGGCGGACGGCACCCTCGTGGCGACGCTCGTGAGCGTCCCGCCGCGCACGGTCCCGCTCGACGAGGCCGACCTCGCCGAACTGCTGGCGATCCTCGGCTGGTCCGCCGGCGACCTGGACCCGGCGCTGCCTCCGCGGGTGGCCTTCGCCGGGGCGTGGCACCCGGTCCTCGCCACCACGAGCCGGGAACGGCTGGCCGGCCTGGACTACGACATGCCCGCGCTGGCCGCCCTGATGGCCCGCCGGGACTGGACCACGGTCGACCTGGTCCGCCGCGAGTCCCCCACCGTCTTCCACGCCCGCAACCCGTTCCCGCCCGGTGGCGTGGTCGAGGACCCGGCGACGGGCGCGGCGGCGGCCGCACTCGGCGGCTACCTGCGCGAACTCGGTCTGGTGCGGACCCCGGCCACCCTGACGATCCACCAGGGCACGGACATGGGACGCCCCAGCACCATCACGGTGACGGTACCGGCGGACCCGGGCACGGGCATCGGCGTGACGGGTGCGGCCGTACGGCTCTGAGCGGCGGGGAGGTCACCGCCTCCCCCGCACCGCCCGGATCACCTCGGCCAGGGCGCCGAGGATCCGGGCCCGGTCCTCGGACGCGGCTCGGTCGAGCCGCAGACGCGGGGAACGGCGGCTACTTGGCCCGGCGCAGCCCCAGGGGGCCCGCGATCTCCTCCGCCATCACGCGGCCCGCCTCGAACTCCAGGGTGTCGTCGCCCATGCCCTGGTCCGTGTCCAGTCCGTCGAGTTCGGCGAGGGGCTGGTTGAGGCGGACGTGGGCGAGGACCGACTGGAGGGCGCGCAGGCTCGCCGAGGCGGTGGAGCCCCAGTTGGAGAAGTACGAGAACTGCCACCACCACAGGGCCTCCGTGGTGCGGCCCGCCCGGTAGTGGGCCATGCCGTGGCGCAGGTCCGTGATGACGTCCGTGAGGTCGTCGGAGATACGGGCCGGTACCGGGGCCTTGCGCGGCTCGTAGGGGTCGAAGACCTCGGAGTAGACGTCGATCGGGTCCAGCAGCCGGGCCAGGTTCTCGCGGAGTTCGTCGACGTCCGCGTCCGGGCCCGTGTCGGGCTCGTAGCGCTCGTCGGGGACGATGTCCTCGTGCGCGCCGAGCCGGCCGCCGGCCAGGAGAAGCTGGGAGACCTCCAGGAGGAGGAAGGGAACAGCCGATTCCGGTTCGTCGCCCTTCGCGACCTCCGTGACGGCGACCAGGAAGCTCTCGACCTGGTCCGCGATCTGGACCGCGAAATCGTCGGGGTTCTGGTCGGTCGCGTGCAGCGTGGCGTCAGACATCTAGGAGTCGTCTCCCCTCGAAGGCGCGTCCGAGGGTGACCTCGTCCGCGTATTCCAGGTCCCCACCCACCGGGAGGCCGCTGGCCAGGCGGGTGACCTTCAGGCCCATGGGCTTGATCATGCGGGCGAGGTACGTCGCCGTCGCCTCGCCCTCCAGGTTCGGGTCCGTGGCCAGGATCAGCTCGGTGACCGTCCCGTCCGCCAGGCGGGCCAGGAGCTCCCGGATGCGCAGGTCGTCGGGGCCCACGCCGTCGATCGGGCTGATCGCGCCGCCCAGGACGTGGTAGCGGCCCCGGAACTCACGCGTGCGCTCGATCGCCACGACGTCCTTCGGCTCCTCGACCACGCAGATGACGGCCGGGTCGCGGCGGGTGTCGCGGCAGATGTTGCACAGCTCCTCCTGTGCGACGTTGCCGCAGGTCGCGCAGAAGCGGACCTTCGCCTTGACCTCCATCAGGGCCTGCGCGAGCCGCCGGACGTCCGTCGGCTCCGCCTGGAGGATGTGGAAGGCGATCCGCTGGGCGCTCTTCGGACCGACGCCGGGCAGCCGCCCCAGCTCGTCGATCAGGTCCTGGACCACGCCTTCGTACAACGGACTGCCCTTCCTGGGTCTTCGGGGTCGGTGCGTACCGTCCCGTACGTACCGTAGTTGTCTGCCGCCCGTCCGAGGAAGGCGGTGCGCCGGGTCAGAACGGCAGGCCGGGGATGCCGCCGCCGCCCAGGCCCTGGGCGAGCGGGCCCAGCTTCTGCTGCTGGAGCGTCTGCGCGTTCTCGTTGGCCGCCTGGACGGCCGCCACGACCAGGTCGGCGAGGGTCTCGGTGTCCTCCGGGTCCACCGCCTTGGGATCGATCTTCAGGGCGCGCAGCTCGCCGGCGCCGGTGACGGTGGCCGTCACCAGACCGCCGCCCGCCTGCCCCTCGACCTCCGTCTGCGCCAGTTCCTCCTGCGCCTGTGCCAGGTCCTGTTGCATCTTCTGGGCCTGCTGGAGCAGCTGCTGCATATTGGGCTGGCCACCACCGGGGATCACGATCAGCTCCTTGCTCGGTACGGGTTTTCCCGTTCGCCCCGAGCCTACGTGGTCGGGGCTGCCGTCGCCCCAGCACTCTTTCGAGTGAGTCCCCCTCGCGCCCTATACCTGATCAAGGAATACTTCCGGGCGGAAAAGAGGCGAAAGCTACGTCTTCGCCACCCATTGGGGGGTAGGAAGGGTCGGGCGCGGGCCGGATGCGGGCCTTCGCCCATCGCGCAGCGTGATCGGTGAGTGAACCGTACGTGGTCATTCGTGGTCAGTGAGGAGTGCCGGGTGGGTCAGCCGGAGATGCAGCCCGAGGGGCCGCCTCAGGACGGGCGGGGCGAGCAGGCGGCGGCCGGGCTGCGGCCGGGCGATCTGACCGGGCGGGTCTTCCCGCTCGGGGACTGGGGCGAGCCGGCCCTCCGGCTGGACGAGCTGTACCGGTGGGTGGAGCGCGGGGCCCTGCGGACGGCGGCCTGGTATCTGGCCGACCGCGTGTGGAAGCGGCGGTGCGCGCGGGTGCTGCGCTGCGGGGCCGCGGCCGGGGCGGTCACCGGGGTCGCGCTGCCGCTGCTGGATCTGACCGGGGTCGTGGGCGGGATCGCGCCCTGGGGATGTCTGGCGCTGCTGGTGGGGGCGGCGTGCGTGGCCGTCGATCGGTACTTCGGGGTGACGTCGGGGTGGATGCGGGACGTGGCCACCGCGCAGGCCGTGCAGCGGCGACTGCAGGCGCTGCAGTTCGACTGGGCGGCGGAGAGCGTGCGGGAGGTGCTGGGCCCTGCGGAGGGGACGGCCGGGGAGGCCGCCGAGCGGTGCCTGGGGGTGCTGCGGAGGTTCTCCGAGGACGTGACGGAGCTGGTGCGGGTGGAGACGGCGGACTGGATGGGGGAGTTCCGGTCGGGGTGTGCCGCGCCGGCGGGGTTGCAGGCGGCGGTGTTCCCGTCGCCGGGGCGGGGGGCCGAGGTCGGGGTGAACGGGCGGTTCACCGTGCCGCCGCACGGGGGGACGCGGCCGAACATGCCGCGGCAGCGGCCGCCGGAGCCGCGGTGAGGCGGTCGGGGGGTGTGGTGCCCGGCGGTGGTGCCGGGGGTGAGTGGGTTCGCGACCCGGCGTCCGGGGTGCTGCCGCGTCGGTGCTGAGGCCGGGTGGGTCCGCAGCCCGGCGGAGCGGGGTGTCTCCCCCGACCTCTCGGCTTCGTTCGAGCAGGGGGATCCCCACGCCCACCCGTGCCGTCCCCTGCGGCACGCAGGCCCGCGGCCGGTGATGGGCGTACAGCTAGGACGCGCACAAAGTCAGGCCCTCCGGGGTCCAGCACGGGATGTGGCCGTGGGTGCGGATGACGTCCTGGCCGTTGCCGCGGGCCAGGTACGTGAGGAAGCTGGAGGCCAGGGAGTCGGCCGGGGGGCGGCCGTAGGTGTAGGCGTACTCGATCTCGCGGTAGGGGTAGGCGCTCGTGCCGTGCTCGATGGCGTCGACGGAGGGCGGGGCACCGTCCAGGCGCAGCGCGTGCAGCCCCTTCGCTCGGCCGGCGAGGTTCAGTTCGCTGTAGCCGACGGCGCCGGGCAGGTCCGCGACCGTCGTCAGGACCTGCTCGGTCGAGTCGAGTTCGCAGCGCGGGACGGTCGCCGTGGGGTCGTCCTTGTGGAGGCAGTCGACGGAGGAGTTGGCGATCTCGCCCCGGCCCAGCACCCGGCGCTGGAAGACCTGTCTGGTCCCGGAGTTGGCGTCCCGGCTGACGAGGCGCACGGGCAGGTCGGGGCCGCCGAGCTGCCGCCAGTTGCGGATCTCGCCCCGGTACAGGCGCCGCACGTCGCCGGTGGACAGGTTCGTCAGCTTCACGTCGTCGTTGACCACGAGCGCGAAGACGGACACCGCCACCCGGTTCTCGCGCAGGTCGGGCAGACCGGACGGCTTGCGGCCGTCCGAGAGGGCCACGACCGACGGGGAGCCCGTGGAGTCCCGTTTCGCCCGGGCGCCCGCGGCCGTGAGCTCGCGTATCCCGGCCGTCGAGCCGTGCGCGTCCACGTCGATGACGGGGTCCCCGCCGCAGTCCCGCTCGTACTTCGCGGCCACCTCGCGCAGGACGGGCGCGAACGCGGTGGAGCCGGTGAGGGTGAGGGTGCCGCTCGCGCAGCCGATCGGGGGCGGGGTGTCGTCCCGGGCGACGACGATCGCCGCCAGGGTGACCACGCTCACCGTCAGGGCGATGGTGATCAGTCGCGCGGCCCGGCTGAACAACGGGGGCTTGTCGTCCGGTGTGGCGCTGCGGTTGGGGTGCACCTCGCCGTCGCGCAGCCCGCCGACCAGCCGGATGTCGTCCCCGACGTCACCGCCGGAGAGGAGGACGAGCAGCTTGAAGTGGTCGCCGCGGTTGAGCGGGACGCGCGGGACGTGCAGGGTGTTGCCGTCGTAGGCGAACCCGCGTGCCGCGGTGAAGTGGTCCATGAGGTGGTCGGTGTCCGACGGCTGGGTGACCGAGACACCGCGGACCGTACGGCCGGCGAACACCGCGGTCAGGCCGTGGACTTCGGGTCCGGTGTAGTCGTCGCGGTCGATGCCCTGCGAGCCGTCGTTCTCGACGCGCAGCAGGACCAGGGTCGCGTCGGACATGCCGGGGGCCTCGTCGAACAGGCCGAGGCGGCGGTTGGCGCGGCCCGAGCGCACGTCGTCGCCGATGGCGTTGTCCATCTGCACCCGGTAGCCGAGGCGTTTGCGGCGCGGGACCCGGCGTTCGTACCAGACCATCACGCCCGAGGCGATGATGCCGAGGAGGGCCGTGGCCACGGCCACGAGGTTCTCCGCGCTCAACCACTCCACCGTGAGTGCCCCCGCCGCCGCCCGGACGAATCGATCGTCCGGTCACCGTACGGCCGGGCGAGCGACCCTCCGGTGGTCGTCGGCCGGAATTCGCCGGACGTTCAACCACCGGGTGGCCGGGGGGAATCGATCACTGTTTCGTGTACGTCAGCCGTTCCCCGCTGCTGGTGTTCACGCGCTCGAGCGTGCCGTCGGACAGGAGGGTCACCTCCGTGGCCGCCCCCGGGGTGCAGGCGGTGCGGGGCTGCCCGACCTTGACGGTGGAGGGGCCGATGCTCAGCGTGCCGCCGGCCCCGGGTGCCGAGGTCAGCCGGCCCTCGAAGACGCAGTGGTAGGTGCCGCCCGTCCTGGTCGGGCCGTCGGCCACGAGGGACAGCACCGTGTCGCCCGGTTCGCCCTGCTGGAGGGTGAGCGAACGGCTGTGCCGGCCGTCGGCGTTGTCGATGGTCGTGGTCCAGGTGCCGAGGTAGCCGGCCGGGATCGTGCCGTCCACCGGTGAGGGGGAGGTGTCCGCCTGCGAGGCCGTCGGGGAGGGGCCGGGGGTGGCCGGGCCCGTGCTCTGCGTGCCGCCGCGTCCGTCGTCGGCCCGGTCCTCGCCGCCGCCCTGCATCAGGGCGTACACGGACCCGCCCGCGGCGAGTGCGACGACCAGGGCGATCACGACGAGCAGCGCGGTGGACCGGCCGTCCCCGCGCGGCTGCTGGGGCTGTGGGGGGCCGTACGGCGGGGTCGTGCCGTAGGGCGGCGGGCCGTAAGGCGGGGTGGAGCCGAGGACGCCGTAGGCGGGGTGGGGCGCGGGTGCGGCCGGGGTGCCGGGCTGCGGGTGCTGCTGGGGGTAGCCGTACGCCGGGTACGGGGGCGGGGGCGTTCCGGGCTGATGGCCGGGGTGCGAGGGGGGCTGCGGGTGGGGCGGGGCGCCCGCTGCCTGCGGACGGCGGGACGCGGGGGCGGCGCTCTGGCCGGCGGCCATGGTGGGCAGGTGGTTCAGCGGCGGGCCCTCGCCGGGTCTGCCCGGCGGGGGCGGGCCGGCGGCCGCGGCGGGCGCCTCCGCCGGGGCGGTGGGCAGGGCGGGGCGCGACGACTCGTCGGCGACGGGGGCGTGGTCGGGTGTGGGGGCGCGGTCGGGTGCGGGGGCGCCGTCGGGCGCGGGGCCTGATCCGGGTCCGGGTCCGGGTCCGGGTTGCGCGGTGTCGGGCTCCGACCGCGAAACCGCGGGGGCCGGGCCTTGCGGTTGCCAGGCGTCACGCCCCTGCTGCGAACCCGCGGGAGCCGGGCCTTGCGACTGCGCGGCGTCGGGCTCCGGGCGCGGGGCGGTGGGGGCCGGGGGCGGGGCGGTGGGGGCCGGGGGCGTGGTGCCCCGTGCTCCTTCGGCGGGCCCGGCCGTCCCCTCCGGGTCCTCCGTGTCCAGCAGCCGCACCGCGTGCCGCCCCAGCTGGGCGACCAGGGCGCTCGGCAGCCACGGGTCGAGGGCGCGGCCGTCGGAGACGGTGTCGTCGGCGCCCGTACGCTGCAGGACGCGGTCGAGGGAGGGCCGGGCGGCGGGGTCCTTGCGCAGGCAGTCCCGGACGAGGTCGGCGATGCCCTCGGGGACGCCCTCCAGGTCCGGTTCCTCCTGGGCGATGCGGAACATCATGGCGTGCACGCCGCTGTTGGCGGTGCCGAAGGGCAGGGCGCCGGTCGCGGCGTAGGCGAGGACGGAGCCGAGGCAGAAGACGTCGCACGCCGGGGTGATGCGGTCGCCCCGCACCTGCTCGGGCGCCATGAAGCCGGGTGAGCCGACGAGCGCGCCGGTGCGGGTGAGCCCGCCGTCCGTCACGGTCTCCAGGGCACGGGCGATGCCGAAGTCGATGACGCGCGGGCCGTCGATGGTGACGAGCACGTTGGACGGCTTGAGGTCGCGGTGGACGATGCCGGCGGCGTGGATGTCCTTGAGGGCGTGCGCGAGCCCGGCCGCGAGGATGCGGACCGTGCGCTCGGGCAGCGCCCCGTGGTCGTGCCCGACGACCTGCTGCAGGCTCGGCCCGGCGACGTACCCGGTGGCGACCCACGGCACGGCCGCCTCGGTGTCGGCGTCCAGCACCGGCGCGGTCCAGTACCCGCCGACCCGCCGCGCGGCCTGCACCTCCTGGCGGAACCGCTCCCGGAACTCCTCCTGCGCGGCCAGTTCCTCACGGACCAGCTTCACGGCGACCGTACGGCCCCGCTCCGAGCGGGCCAGGTACACGTGCCCCATGCCCCCCGCGCCGAGCCGCGCCAGCAACCGGTACGCACCGATCTGCTGCGGATCCCCGGGCCCCAGCTTCTCCATCGCTCAGCCGCCTTCCCCCCACACGCGAGCAACAGACCGAGAATAGTGCGGGGCCGGGGCGGGGTGACCTGGACAACCTCTACGGTTCCGTAACAGGCGGTCCCACCTGGTCCAGCACCGTCGACAGCCGTTCCAGCAGCCGCACCGCCTCCGCCAGCTCCTCCTCGCCGAACTCCTCGGCCAACCGGTCGGCGAACGCCGCGTGCCCGGGGTCGATCCGGGCGATCGCGGCACGCCCCCGGCCGGTCGGCGCGAGGAGTTTGGCGCGGCGGTGCGCCGGGTTCGGCCGGTACTCGGCAAGTTCCTTCTCGACCAGCAGGTCGGCGATGCGCTGCACGCTCTGCCGTGTGATGCCCATGGCGCGGGCGATGCCGGAGACCGGCAGCGGCTCCCCGAGGACCGCGCCGAGCACCTGCCACCAGGCGGCGGTGAGCCCGGCGGGCCGGGCCAGCTCCTCCGCGACGGCGAGGAACCGGCCGTTGAGGCGGAACACGCCGAGGGCGCTGCGGCTGAGCAGGTCCTGACGCTCGCGGCTCACAGCGCGCCGGCCTTCTCCAGCACCTGGTACGCCGCCGCGTCGGAGTCGTGGAACAGCCGGTACCAGGCGTCGAGCACCTCGCCGTCGAGGACTCCGAGCAGCCGCAGGACCTCCCGGGCGAAGGCGACCGGCTCGGTCGGGCCGGCGGTGACCAGCCCGCGGTCGGTGACGGCGTCGGCCTCGACGTAGTGCCCGGCTCCCGCGTAGCCGGTGGCGGCGAGGTAGAAGGAGACCGCGCTGGTGTGGTCGCGGTCGTCGAGCAGGCCCTCGCGGGCGAGCCCGGCGGTGGCGCCGCAGATCGCGGCGACGGGCACGCCCGCGTCGAGGAAGGCCCGGGCCGTGCGGGCGAAGGGCGCGAGGTCGCCGGAGGTGTCCCAGAGGTCGGCGCCCGGGAGGATCAGCAGCGCGCTGCCCTCGGGGCGCAGGTCCGCCAGGGCCAGGTCGGGGTGGATGCGCAGTCCGCCGGTGCTCCGCACGGGGGCGGTGGTCGGGCCGACGGTGCGGATCTCGTGGCCGGCGCGGGCGAGGTGGGCCGTGGCGTGGCCGGTCTCCCAGTCGGCGAGGGTGTCGTAGACGGCGAGATGGACGGGCTTGCGGGTCATGGTGCCTCCTCGCTCCGAAGTATGACAACATCCTGTCCTTTTGGCAGCATGTTGTCAATGAGTCGTTCCCGCGGTGCCGTCCCGTCGACAACCTGTCGCGGAAACCCCCGGACCTCACACACGACGCCGATTTCGCGGCCCCGCGCGCCGTGCCTACGCTCGCCCGCATGACCCCTCAGCTGAACCCCGAAGCCGGTGCCGCCGTCAAGGCCGCCGACCGTGACCACGTGTTCCACTCCTGGTCCGCGCAGGAGCTCATCGACCCGCTCGCCGTCGCCGGTGCCGAGGGGTCGTACTTCTGGGACTACGACGGCCGCCGCTACCTCGACTTCTCCAGCGGGCTCGTCTACACGAACATCGGCTACCAGCACCCGAAGGTCGTCGCCGCGATCCAGGAGCAGGCGGCGACGATGACGACCTTCGCCCCCGCCTTCGCGGTGGAGGCCCGCTCGGAGGCGGCCCGGCTGATCGCCGAGCGCACCCCGGGCGACCTGGACAAGATCTTCTTCACCAACGGCGGCGCCGACGCCGTCGAGCACGCCATCCGGATGGCCCGGCTGCACACGGGCCGCCCGAAGGTGCTCTCGGCGTACCGCTCGTACCACGGCGGCACCCAGCAGGCCGTGAACCTCACCGGCGACCCGCGCCGCTGGGCCTCCGACAGCGGCACGGCCGGGGTCGTGCACTTCTGGGCGCCCTACCTCTACCGCTCCCGCTTCTACGCCGAGACCGAGGAGCAGGAGTGCGCCCGGGCGCTGGAGCACCTGGAGACGACGATCCGCTTCGAGGGGCCCTCGACGATCGCCGCGATCATCCTGGAGACCATCCCGGGAACGGCCGGGATCATGGTCCCGCCGCCCGGCTACCTCGCCGGGGTGCGGGAGCTGTGCGACACGTACGGGATCGTCTTCGTCCTGGACGAGGTCATGGCCGGGTTCGGGCGGACCGGCGAGTGGTTCGCGGCGGACCTGTTCGACGTCACGCCCGACCTGCTGACCTTCGCCAAGGGTGTGAACAGCGGCTACGTGCCGCTGGGCGGTGTCGCGATCTCCGGTGCGATCGCACAGACGTTCGGCAAGCGTCCCTACCCCGGCGGTCTGACGTACTCGGGGCATCCGCTGGCCTGCGCGGCGGCGGTGGCGACGATCAACGTCATGGCGGAGGAGGGCGTCGTCGAGAACGCGGCCCGGCTGGGCGCCGACGTCGTCGGCCCCGAGCTGCGGGCGCTCGCCGAGCGGCACCCGAGCGTCGGGGAGGTGCGCGGCACGGGCATGTTCTGGGCGCTGGAGCTGGTGCGCGACCGTGAGACGCGCGAGCCGCTGGTGCCGTACAACGCGGCCGGCGAGGCGAACGCCCCCATGGCCGCCTTCGCCGCCGCCGCGAAGAAGGGCGGCCTGTGGCCCTTCGTGAACATGAACCGCACCCACGTCGTGCCGCCCTGCACCATCGGCGAGGCGGAGCTCAAGGAAGGACTGGCGGTCCTGGACGCGGCACTCTCGGTCGCGGACGAGCACACTCGCTAGACGCCGGGTACAGGCAGTAAACGCCTGTAAACCCGTCAGTAACCGACATCCTCGCGTCCCATTCGAACGCGTAAGGTGGCGTGCTCGTAGAAGTGCCTGTACGCGCACGCCACCCGAACGCGACGAGGGAGACGCCCCGACCATGCCCGCCAGCTCCGGCAACGGCGCCGTGACGCGCAGCACCCTGCGGCAGCAGATCGCCGACGCGCTTCGTGACGAGGTGCTGGCCGGGCGGCTCCAGCCGGGGCAGGAGTTCACGGTCAAGGAGATCGCCGAGCAGTACGGGGTGTCCGCGACGCCGGTGCGCGAGGCGCTCGTCGACCTCTCCGCCCAGGGGCTCCTCGACGCCGACCAGCACCGGGGCTTCAGGGTCCACGAGTACTCGGTCGAGGACTTCCGCGGCATGATCGAGGCCCGGGGCCTGGTCATCGAGGGCATGTTCCTCGCCCTGACCGAGGGGCGGCCGGGTGCGGTACGCCCGGACGATCCCCGGTCCGCCGCCGTCGTCGCCGGGGTCCGCAGGCGCGGCGAGGAGGCGCAGCGGGCCGCCGCGGCCGGTGACCTGACCGTCCTCATCGGCTACGACCTGCGCTTCTGGCGCGAGCTCGGCGCCTGCTTCGGCAACCCCTACCTCGCCGACTTCCTGAACCGGCTGCGCGTGCAGACCTGGGTCTGCGCGGTGCAGCACCTGCGCCGGCTCACCGATCTGCGGGGCGAGCTGTGGGCCGGTCACACCCAGCTGGTGGACGCCCTGATCGACCGCGACAACGACGCCGCCCGGGCGATCATCGCCGCGTACAACGCGCACTCGATCAGCCTCATCGAGCGGCTCGCTCCGCGATGACCTGCGTCGCCGCTGTCCGTATGGGTATGGGACATGCACGGCGGGCTCCGTGACGGCGGCGCACCGCTACCCTTCTTGACCACCGTGCTACCCGACCACCGCGCTGAGCGAGGAGCCTTCTTTGGCCTGTGACCTGTGGCTGGTACCGCTCGTCGACGTGTTGTGCCACACGCCGGACAACCCCTTCGCCGAGGAACTCGCGCAATACAACAAGGTGCTCGCGGAGGCCGGTCTGCCGCCGGTGCCGGTGTACCAGTACATGCCGGGCCTGACCGGCGAGGTCGCCCCGGTCGCGGGCTTCGACTACGACGCGCTGCACTTCCTGCGCCGCGCCTACCTGCTCCAGGTGTGCGGCCTGCCCGTGACGCCCGTGGACGAACTCGGCGGCGACTACGAACAGTTGCTGGAGATGTTCGAGTCGACGGCCCAGCAGTCGCACCTGGTCTGGCACTACGACCACGCGGGCGCCTACGTCCCGGTCGACTTCCCCGGCCCGCTCGCCGACGACGATCTCCTCGCGGGCGGCGGCCCACTGGGCTCCTCGCACGCCCTGCTGCGCGAACTGGAGCTGGTCGCCCCGGCCATCGGGATCGACCCGGCGAACCCGCCGGCGGCCCCCCAGCCGCCGCTCGCTCCGACGGAGCTGGAGGAACCCGCCGTTCCCGCGCCCTACGACCCGAGCCCGTTCGCCCGCGAGCGGCACGTATGGCTCGGACTGCACGCGGCCGTGACCCGCAGTCTGGCCCAGGGTTCGATGATCGTCTTCAGCTGAGCCGGCACCTCACCGTCCCAGCTGGGACAGGCCCTTCTGCACGTCCTCCATGTTCATCACCGGCGTGTAGGAGATCTCCGCGTCCAGCTGGAGGAAGAAGGGTTCGCTGATGACCGGCATCTGCCAGCTGTCCTGCATGTCGAAGAACACGTAGGCGGTGCGCTTGCCGTGGTCGGTGGTGAAATAGGCCGCTTCGGGCTTGATCTGTTCCATCGACTCCTGGATCAGCTTCCCCAGGGTGCCGTTCCGGATGGCCTCGTTGGACTTCTCGGTGTCCATGCTCATCTTCAGCAGTACGCGCATCGCGGTCACCTTCTTCTGGTCGACGCACGTGGGGGTACGGCTTCAGCCTATGCCCGTTCAAGCCGCTTCTCCCCGCGGGAAAGGCGAGCCGCCCCCCGTGGGCACGAGGGGCGGCCTGCGGACACGGGGAACGGTCAGAGGAACGAGTTGATCTCGATCGTCTCGTCCCGGCCGGGGCCCACGCCGATCGCGGAGATCGGGGCGCCGGACATCTCCTCCAGCGCCTTCACGTACGCCTGGGCGTTCTTCGGCAGGTCGGAGAAGGACTTGGCCTTGGAGATGTCCTCGCTCCAGCCCGGCAGCATCTCGTAGACGGGCTTCGCGTGGTGGAAGTCGGTCTGCGAGTAGGGCAGCTCCTCGACGCGCTTTCCGTCGATCTCGTACGCCACGCAGACCGGGATCTGCTCCCAGCCGGTGAGGACGTCGAGCTTGGTGAGGAAGAAGTCGGTCAGGCCGTTCACGCGGGTCGCGTAGCGGGCGATGACCGCGTCGAACCAGCCGCAGCGACGGTCACGGCCGGTGGTGACACCGCGCTCCCCGCCGATGCGGCGCAGCGCCTCGCCGTCCTCGTCGAACAGCTCGGTCGGGAACGGGCCGGCGCCGACGCGGGTCGTGTACGCCTTGAGGATGCCGATGACCCGGCTGATCTTCGTCGGGCCCACACCGGCGCCGGTGCAGGCACCGCCCGCGGTCGGGTTCGACGAGGTGACGAAGGGGTACGTGCCGTGGTCGATGTCGAGCAGGGTGCCCTGCCCGCCCTCGAACAGCACGACCTTGTCCTCGTCCAGCGCCTGGTTGAGGACCAGCACGGTGTCGGCGACGTACGGCGCGAGCTTGTCGGCGTAGCCCAGCAGCTCCTCGACCACCTGCTCCACGGCGATGGCCCGCCGGTTGTAGAGCTTGGTGAGCATCTGGTTCTTGACGTCGAGGGCCGCCTCGACCTTCTGCGTCAGGATCGACTCGTCGTACAGGTCCTGCACGCGGATGCCGACGCGGTTGATCTTGTCGGCGTAGGTCGGGCCGATACCGCGCCCGGTGGTGCCGATCTTCCGCTTGCCGAGGAAGCGCTCGGTCACCTTGTCCACCGTCACGTTGTACGGCGTGATGATGTGCGCGTTACCGCTGATCAGGAGCTTGGACGTGTCGACGCCTCGCTCGTTCAGCCCGTTCAGCTCGGAGAACAGGACCGACGGGTCGACGACGACGCCGTTGCCGATGACCGGCGTGCAGCCGGGGGACAGGATTCCGGAAGGGAGGAGGTGCAGTGCGTACTTCTGGTCACCGACGACCACCGTGTGGCCGGCGTTGTTGCCGCCCTGGTAGCGCACCACATAGTCCACGGAGCCACCGAGAAGGTCGGTGGCCTTTCCCTTGCCTTCGTCACCCCACTGAGCACCGAGCAGCACAAGTGCGGGCACGCGCGTACACCCCTTCCGGGCGGGGCATGTCCATGGTCGAGGGCGTACGCGGAGGTTCGCAGCCGCGTGCACCGCGACCGCCGTTGGCCGCCAACCGTCGGACCGGATGCCCCGGAATAGACGAAGCCCCTGGCGCAATAGCGCAAGGGGCTCTTGCACAAAGATGCTACCCGAGGAAGCGAGGCATGGCCGAGGTGGCGACTTCCACGACGTCCGAGCAGCTGCTGGTGGTGGTCGACCCGGTCGCCCGTCGGTCGGACGGCGAGTCCGTACGGATCGCGAAAGACGTGCTCGGCGCGGGTGCCGGCATGAAGCTGTGCCTGCCGGACGGGCCGGAGGAGTTCGCGCGCGCGCTGGCCCGGCGGGGCTCGCGGCGGCCCGTGGTGGTGGGCGACGACCGGACCTTGATCCGCGCGGTGGCACTGCTGCACCGGCACCGGGAGCTGGCCGGATGCCCGCTGTCGGTGGTGCCGGTCGGGGGCGCGTCGTCCCTGGCCCGGTCGCTGGGGGTGCCGACGGGGACGGTGGCGGCGGCGCGGGCGGTGCTCGACGGGGTCGAGCGGCGCATGGACCTGATGGTCGACGACAGCGACGGGGTGGTGCTCGGCGCGCTGCGGATACCGCCGCTGCGGCCCGCTCCGGCCGCGGCGGCCCCGGAGGCGGCGCCGGATCCGGACGACGTGCCGGGCCGTCCCTGGCTGCGGACCTGTCAGTACCTGGTCCGGACGCTGGTTCCGGCGGGCCGTCCGTCCCGGCTCGCGGCCGCGCCCGAGCCGGGGCCGTCACGGCTGCGGGTGGAGGTGGACGGGGAGACCCTCGTCGATCTGGACCAGCCGGTGCAGGCGGTGTCGGTGTCACCGGCCGCGGCGGGGATGGCGTCGGTGGAGGTCAGACCGGTGTCGGTGGGCGCGGAGGCCTCACCGCTCCTCGCGGAGGGCCGCACGGTGACGGTGTCCGGGGCGCACTTCCGCTATCGAGCGGACTCGGTGGTGTCCGGACCGGTACGGACCCGCACGTGGGTGGTCCGGGAGGGCGCGTGGGGGCTGACGGTACCGGCGGGACGGTGAGGCGGTGGGAGCCTGGGGACTGGTGCGCGGGCTGTGACGGCCCCGGAGTCGGGTGTGCGAGGACGGGCGGTGAGGCGGTCGGGCACCGGGGGTCAGCCGGTCGGTGGGGCGGTGGGGCGATGGGTCAGAAGCGGTCGGTGGCCTCGCCGAACGTCTTGGCGCGGTGTTCCCGCCAGCGCTCCATCAGCGCGGCGAGTTCGCCCTCGAGGAACTCGAAGAACGCGAGTGTCTCGGCCAGCCGGCGGCCGGCCGGGGTGTCGGCGCCGAGGCTGGTGACGCCCTCGCGCAGGGCGTTCTCCCAGCGCTTCATCACATTCTCGCGGTTGGTCAGGGCCTCGTACCACTGGTCGCCGTGCACCCGGTAGCGCTCCCGGCGCGAGCCCGGTTCCCGCTCGCGCGAGACCATGTGCGTCTGGGCCAGGTAGCGCACCGCCCCGGACACCGCCGCGGGACTGATCCGCAGCTGCTCCCCCAGCTCGGCGGAGGTCATCGAGCCTTCGTCGGAGGACAGCAGCGCCGCGAAGACCCGGGCGGGCATACGCGTCATGCCCGCCTCCACGAGCTGGGCGGCGAAGGACTCCACGAACCTCGACACGGCCTGCGCGTCCCGGCCGTCGCCGGCTGATCCCGTCATGGCACTCACCCTATCCGCGATTCATAGGCTTCCTTAACTTCACAAATTTCTGAAAGAAGCGTACGTTCTGGAACATGACGAAGGCCATCACCGTCTCCGGACTGCACAAGTCCTTCGGGCGGACGCACGCTCTCGACGGGCTCGACCTGGAGGTGGAGACCGGCGAGGTCCACGGCTTCCTCGGACCCAACGGCGCCGGGAAGTCCACCACCATCCGGGTCCTGCTCGGCCTGCTGCGTGCCGACTCGGGCGCCGCACAGGTGCTGGGCCGCGACCCCTGGACGGACGCCGTGGAGGTGCACCGCCGGATCGCCTATGTCCCCGGGGACGTGACCCTGTGGCGCAACCTCTCCGGCGGCGAGGTCATCGACCTCTACGGCCGGCTGCGCGGCGGACTCGACGCGAGGCGCCGCGCGGACCTGGTCGAGCGCTTCGAACTCGACCCCACCAAGAAGGGCCGCACCTACTCCAAGGGCAACCGGCAGAAGGTCGCCCTGGTCGCCGCCTTCGCCTCGGACGTGGACCTGCTCATCCTGGACGAGCCGACCTCGGGTCTGGACCCGCTGATGGAGGAGGTCTTCCAGGCCTGCGTCGAGGAGGAGCGCGACCGGGGCCGCACCGTCCTGCTCTCCTCCCACATCCTCAGCGAGGTCGAGGAGCTGTGCGACCGGGTGAGCATCATCCGCAAGGGCCGTACGGTCGAGACCGGTTCCCTCGCCGACCTGCGGCACCTGACCCGGACCAGCGTCGTCGCCGAACTCGCCGGCCCGCCCGACGGGCTCGCGGCCCTGCCCGGCGTCCACGACCTCGACGTCCGGGGCCACCGCGTCCGGCTCCAGGTCGACACCGACCGGCTGGACGGCGTCCTGCGGTCCCTCACCGAGTCCGGCGTGCGGTCGCTGACGTCGACGCCGCCCACCCTGGAGGAGCTGTTCCTGCGGCACTACCAGGACGAGACGGCCGGGGCGGTGGCCCGGTGACGGCGATCGCGGTACGGCCCGGCGGCTCGTCCCCCCTCGCCGGCACGGGCACGCTGCTGCGGTTCGCGTTGCGCCGCGACCGGCTGCTGATCCCGGTGTGGATCGCGGTCGACGCGCTCATGGTCCTCTCCATGCCCGGCACGCTGGAGGGCCTCTACGGCACCCCGGCCGAGCGCGCCGACCTGGTCCGCCAGATGGACACCAACGCCTCGCTGCGGGCGATGGTCGGCCCGGTCTTCGGCGACTCGGTGGGCGCCCTGACGGCCTGGCGGGTCGGCGTCTACGCCGGTGCCCTGGCCGCCGTGATGAGCCTGCTGGTCGTCGTGCGGCACACCCGGGACGAGGAGGAGAGCGGCCGTCAGGAGCTGGTGGCGTCGGGGATGGTGGGCCGCCGCGCCTCCCTCACGGCGGCACTGCTGGCGGCGGGCGTCGCGAACGCGGTGCTGGCGCTGCTGGTCACGGCCGGGCTGGCCGGCCGGGGCACGGTCGGCGCGCTGGCCCTCGGGCTGGGGATCGCCGGGGTCGGGATGGTCTTCGCCACCCTGGCGGCGATCGTCGCGCAGCTGACGGAGAGCGCACGGCTGGCGCGTGGTCTGACGGCGGCGGTACTGGGCGCCGCGTTCGTGCTGCGCGCCGCGGGCGACTCGGCCACCGACGACGGCTCGTCGGTGCTGACCTGGCTGTCCCCCCTGGGCTGGCTGGAGAATCTGCGGCCGTACGCCTCCGAACGCTGGTGGGTGATGGCGCTGTTCGGCGCGGCGGTGGCCCTGCAGGCGGCGGTCGCCTACACCCTGGCCGGCCGCCGGGACGTCGGCATGAGCTTCCTGCCGACCCGCCCCGGCCCCGCGTCCGGCCGCCTGGCCGGTGCGGGCGCCCTGGCCTGGCGCCTGCAGCGGGGCGGCGTGCTCGGCTGGAGCATCGGCTTCTTCCTCGCCGGGGTGGTCTACGGCGGCATGACCGAGGGCGCGGCCGAACTGGTCGGCGACAACGACAACGCCCGGCGCGTCTTCGAGCGGATGGGCGGCCGGTCGGGCCTGACGGACGCGTTCCTGGCGTCGATGGTCGGCATGCTCGGCCTGGTCGCGGCCCTGTACATCGTGGCCTCGGTGCTGCGCCTGCACGGCGAGGAGACCTCGGGCCGGGCGGAGCCGCTCCTGGCGAACGCGGTCGGGCGGCTCCGCTGGGCCGCCGGGCACCTGGTGATCGCCTTCGGCGGCTCCGCCCTCCTCATGCTGCTGGCCGGTGCCGGCTTCGCCGTCGGCTACGGCAGGCAGACCGGCCCGATTCTGGGGGCGTGCCTGGCGCAGCTCCCGGCGGTGTGGGTGATCGGCGGGGTGGCGGTGCTGCTGCACGGCGCCTTCCCCCGGGCGGCCCTGGCGGCGTGGGGCGTCGCCGGGGCGGTGCTGTTGATCGGCTGGGTCGGGCCCGCGCTGGACGCGCCGCAGGCGGTGCTGGACGTCTCCCCGTTCGGGCACCTGCCGAAGCTGCCCGGCGGCGGCATGGAGTGGGGGCCCGTGCTGATCCTGACCGGGCTGGCGGTGGTGCTGGTGGCCGGTGGGCTCGCGGGGCTGCGGCGGCGGGACATGACCACCTGATCAGCCCACCTCCACGGCCAGCCCCTCCAGGCCCCTGATCACGAAGTTCGGCTTGCGCACCGGCTCCGCCGCGAGCCGCAGCGTCGGCGCCCGCTCCAGCAACGCCCCCATCGACGCGGCCAGTTCGATACGGGCCAGGGGTGCGCCGATGCAGTAGTGGATGCCGGCGCTGAAGGAGATGTGAGGGTTGTCGGTGCGGGTCAGGTCGAGGGCGGACGGGTCACGGAACACCGTCGGGTCGTGGTTCGCGGAGCCGAAGAGCATGGCGATCTCCGCACCCCGGGGGATCGTCGTGCCGTCGATCTCGATCTCGTCCAGAACCCAGCGTTCGAAGAGCTGGAGCGGGGTGTCGTAACGCATCAGCTCCTCGATCGCGGCGGGGATCAGGGAGCGGTCCGCGCGCAGGGCCGACAGCTGCGCCTCGTTGCGGAACAGGGCGTACCAGCCGTTGACCGTGGCGTTCACGGTGGCCTCGTGGCCGGCGTTGAGCAGCAGCACGCAGGTGGAGATCATCTCCTGCTCGGTGAGCCGGTCGCCCTCGTCATGGGCTTCGATGAGGCCGGAGACGAGGTCGTCGCCGGGCTCCTTGCGGCGGGCCGCGATCAGGTCGCGCAGGTACGCGGAGAACTCGACCGACGCGCGGACCGCCCGGGCCGCCGTGTCCTCGGACGGGTTCAGCTCGTACATCCCGCAGATGTCCGCCGACCAGGGGCGCAGCGGGGCCCGGTCGGACTCCGGGATGCCGAGCATCTCGGCGATCACCGCGACCGGGAGGGGCTCGGCGACGTCCTTCAGCAGGTCCCCGCCGCCCGCCTCGGCCAGCGCGGACACCAGGTCGTCGGCCAGGCCCCGCACATAGGGCTTCAGCCGCTCCACCGTGCGCGGGGTGAACGCCTTCGACACCAGGCGGCGGATCCGGGTGTGGTCCGGCGGCTCCAGGTCGAGCATCCCGTGGTCGTTGAGCGTGTGGAACGGCTCGTGCTCCGGCGGGGGCGCCGTACGGCCGAACTCCTCGTGCGTGAAGCGGTGCTGGTACGTCCGGCCCAGACGCCGGTCGCGCAGCAGGGCCGAGACGTCCGCGTGGTGCGGGACGAGCCACTGGTTCGTGGGCTCGAACCAGTGCACACGGCCCCGGGCGCGCAGCTCGGCGTAAGCGGGGTACGGGTCGGCGAGGAACGCCGGGTCCCACGGGTCGAAGGCAGCCATGCCGGGACGCTAGCCCCCGGACCCCTTCTCTGACCAGGGGTGTTCCTTCACACGGCCGGGACACGACGAGAACGATCCTGCGACATCAAGATCATTAAGCTGGCCGGGTCGCGTGAACGGCACGCGGCCTCGCAAGGAAAGAACTCATGACACAGCAGCGCACCAAGCTCCGCTCCCGCGTCCCCGCCCGTCTGGCCGCCTCGGCCGTGCTGGCCCTGTCGCTGACCGCCGGCGCGGTGGTGGCCGGCGCCCCGGCCGCCACCGCCGCCGAGATGCCGTGCAAGCCGAACGTCTACTACTACGTCTACAAGAGCAGCGGCGTGAACTTCCGCACGGGCGCCGGCACCGGCTATGCCTCCAAGGGCATCCTGCACAAGAACGACTGGGGCAAGAAGCTCGCCACCAAGGGCTCCTGGATCAAGCTGCAGCTCGGCCAGAAGTCCCGGAGCGGCCTCGCCAAGGGCACCACCGGCTGGGTCTCCAAGTCGTACGTGAGCGACTGCGTCCCGATGCAGCTGGACTGACCGGGCCCCTCCCGCGCCGCCCCGGGCCCGCGGGTCCGCGGGCGGCGCCCCGGACTAGCCCGGTGTCACCAGCCGCGCCTCGTAGGCGAACACCGCCGCCTGGGTGCGGTCGCGAAGGCCCAGCTTCACCAGGATGCGGCTGACGTGCGTCTTGATCGTCGACTCGGCGACCACCAGCCGCTCCGCGATCTCCGCGTTCGACAGGCCCTGCGCGATGAGCACCAGCACCTCCGTCTCCCGGTCGGTGAGGTCCCCGTAGGCCGCCTGCGCGGAGGGCATGAGGCGCGGTGTCTCGGAGAGCTTGGAGAACTCGGTGATCAGCCGCCTGGTCACCGACGGCGCCAGCAGCGCCTCCCCCGACGCCACCACGCGCACCCCGTCGGCGAGCTGGCGGGCCGAGGCGTCCTTGAGCAGGAAGCCGGAGGCACCCGCGCGCAGCGCCTGGTAGACGTACTCGTCGAGGTCGAAGGTCGTGAGCACCAGCACCTTCGACGCGCCGTCGGCGGCGACGATCTCGCGGGTCGCCTCGATGCCGTTCAGCTCGGGCATGCGGATGTCCATCAGCACCACGTCCGGGGCGAGCTCACGGACCTTGGCGACGGCTTCCCGGCCGTTCACCGCCTCGCCGACGACCTCGATGTCCGGCATCGCGTTCAGCAGGACCGAGAAGCCCTCGCGCACCATCATCTGATCGTCCGCGATCAGCACGCGGATGGTCATGCGTCACCCTCGTCCGGCAGGGCGACCGGCAGGAACACCGCCACCTCGTAGCCTCCGTCGTCGCTCGCGCCCGCGGTCATCTCGCCGTTCAGCATCGAGACCCGCTCGCGCATGCCCGTGATGCCGTGTCCCGCGCCGGGTGAGGGCTTGATCAGACTCGGGTTGGGCGGCGGGCCGTTGACGATGCGCAGGCCCAGGCCGCCGAGAACGTACCCGATCTCCACCCGGGCGCTCGCGCCGGGCGCGTGCCGCAGGGTGTTGCTCAGCGCCTCCTGCACGATGCGGTACGCCGACAGCTCCACGCCCTGCGGCAGCTCGCGCACCGCGCCGGTCACGACCTTGTCGACACCCAGCCCGGCCTCCCGCACATTGGCCAGCAGCCCGTCCAGGTCGGCGAGCGTCGGCTGCGGGGCGTCGGGGACCTCGTAGTCCTCGGCGCGGACGACGCCGAGCACGCGGCGCAGTTCGGTCAGGGCCGCCACCGCGTTCTCCCGGATCGTGGCGAACGCCTTCTCCAGCTCCGGCGGCGGGTTCTCCACCCGGTAGGGCGCGGCCTCCGCCTGGATGGCGACGACCGACATGTGGTGGGCGACGACGTCGTGCAGCTCGCGGGCGATCGTGGTGCGCTCCTCCAGCAGGGTGCGGCGGGAGCGCTCGTGCGCGGTGACCGTCTGCTGGGCGGTGACCTTCTGTACGGCGTCCCGGCGGATGTGCCACACGGTGACGCAGAGCAGGATCAGGGCCGATATGACCAGCATGGGGCCGGAGTTGGTGCCGTACATGTAGGTCGGGCCGATGCCGCTGTCCGCGATCAGGGCGTACAGGAGCGTCAGGGCCCACATCCAGCCCGCCGTGCGCGGCCTGGTGCGCATGGCCACGACGGTCAGCACGGTCAGATGGCACACGAAGCTGCCGGCCGTCCACGGCCATTCGCCCCAGTTGCTGCCGAGCATGACGACCAGCGGGGTGGAGACCATGGACGCCCAGAACGCCGCGACCGGACGGATCATCGTGAGCAGGACGGGGATCACGGTCAAGGGAGCGACCAGGAGCACGTGCCCGTCGGTGTCGACTCCGGTGATGAGCAGGGTGATCAGGGCGGCCAGGGCTATCAGGGCGTGCGGCGTCCAGGACGCGTACTCCCGCAGGCGGGCGGGCAGCAGCCGGATGATCCGCCCGGCCGTGCTCCTGCGCGGCAGCGGCCGGTAGGCGAACGCGTCGCGGAAAAGGTCCTGCCGCAGCCCGTGCAGGGAGTCCGCCGCCACCCGGTACTCCGGGCTGCGCGGCTTGGCCCCGGGCCCCGGCGGCGTGGTCTGCAGGTGAGTCGTCTCGGTCACGTACAGAACGGTAGGCGTGTCCCGGGCCCCGGTCGTCCCCAGTGAGGCGGGTTCCACAGGGTCCCTCTCAGGTACTACGAGGCCCGCCGCGCCGCCCCTCAGTACCCCGAGGGCCGCACCAGTCCCGACTCGTAGGCGAACACCGCCGCCTGTGTGCGGTCCCTCAGGCCCAGCTTCACCAGGATCCTGCCGACGTGCGTCTTCACCGTCTGCTCGGCCACGAACAGGTGCTGGGCGATCTCCGCGTTCGACAGGCCCTGCGCGATCAGCGAGAGCACCTCCGTCTCGCGCTCGGTCAGATCGCCGACGCGTTCCTTGAGCGGGGCGCGGGGCTTGCCGTCGAGCCGGGAGAACTCGGCGATCAGCTTGCGCGTGATGACCGGGGCGAGCAGCGCCTCCCCGGCCGCGACGACCCGGACCGCCTCGGCGAGCTGCTCGGACGACGCGTCCTTCAGCAGGAACCCGGAGGCTCCGGCCCGCAGCGCGTCGTACACGTACTCGTCGAGGTCGAAGGTGGTGAGCACCAGCACCCGCGTGTCGGGGTGGGCCGCGGTGATCCGCGCGGTGGCCTGGATACCGCCGATGCCGGGCATGCGGATGTCCATCAGGACGACGTCCGGCACGAGTTCGGCGGCCGCGGCGATACCGCCCTCGCCGCTCTTCGCGTCGCCGACGACCTCCATGTCGGGCTGGATGCCGAGCAGGACGGTGAAGCCCTGCCGGACCATGGCCTGGTCGTCGACGATGAGAACCCGGATGGGTGCGCCGGTGCCGCTCGTCATGAGGTCCCTCTCCGGGGGGTGGTGCGGTGGTCGGTGCCCGGGGCGTCGGCGGGCGGGGTGTCCGGGAGGAAGGCGGTGACCTTGAAGCCGTCCCAGTGCCAGGGGTGTGCCGTCATGGTGCCGCCGAGCATCGCGACCCGCTCCCGCATGCCGAGCAGTCCGTGCCCGGCGCCCGTCGACGGCGGGGGCGGCCCGGTCGGGCGGCCGTTGACGACCTCCACCTCCAGGCCGTCCGGATCGTAGGTGAGACGGACCGTGATCCGCGCGCCGGGCGCGTGCCGCAGGGCGTTGCTCAGTGCCTCCTGCACGATCCGGTACGCCGACAGTTCCACGCCGGGCGGCAGCGGGCGCCGCTCGCCCCGGATGTCCGTGACGACCTCGCGGCCGACGGCCCGGGCGTTGGCCACCAGTACGTCGAGCCGGTCGAGCGTGGGCTGCGGGGCGTGCGGTGTGGCCCCGTCCCCGGTGCCGCCGTACGGCGCTTCCGGTCCGGGGTGCTCCGAGCGGAGCACGCCCAGCACGCGGCGCAGTTCGGTCAGGGCCTCCAGGGCGTTCTGCCGGATGCCC
The DNA here is from genome assembly GCF_042733745.1 of Streptomyces sp. NPDC059696. NCBI lineage: Bacteria > Bacillati > Actinomycetota > Actinomycetes > Kitasatosporales > Streptomycetaceae > Streptomyces > Streptomyces sp. NPDC059696. The sequence goes on along the minus strand of NZ_JBHWFG010000025.1, from coordinate 79,373 downwards.
GCGAGGTTCTCCCGGAGCTCGTCGGGCGGGTTCTCGACGAGGTGCGGGGCGACCTGCGCCTGGATGGAGATGACCGACATGTGGTGCGCGACCACGTCGTGCAGCTCCCGGGCGATGCGGCTGCGCTCCTCCAGCAGGGTGCGGCGGGTGCGTTCCTCGGCGGTGAGGGTGGTCTGCTCGACGAGTTGCGCGCGGGCCTCACGGCGGCCGCGCAGGGCGCTGCCCAGTATCACGACGACGGTGAACAGGGCGATCGCCAGCACGCCGGTGGTGTCGTAGGCACCCCCGGGCCACAGGCTCTCGAACGCGTACGTGGCGAGCCAGGTCAGCGTCAGGGCCGCCACCGCCGCACGGGTGGGCACCCGCAGCGCGAGCAGCAGCAGCACGAACAGCTCGGCGACGATCCCGGCCGCGGTCCAGGGCCAGGTGTAGGTCTCCAGGCCGAAGCCGAGCCGGGTGCGCACCGTGGCGGCGCCCAGGACGAACAGGCCCAGGGACAGCCACCACGCCGGCACCGGCCGCCACAGCCCCAGCACCATGGCACCGCCCTGCCCGCCCGCGATCATCAGGGCGAGTCCGGGAGCGAGATGCCCGTTGTCCGTCATGTCACCCGTGCCGCCGAGCGTGACGCCGAAGGCGGCCAGGCACACCAGCCCGTGCGGCAACCAGCGCAGCCACGTGGAGGGCGGCAGCGGATCGACGCGGACGGTCCACAGGTCCTCGCGCACACCCCGCAGCCAGCCCGTGACGCGCGCTCGCAGCGCGCGCCCCACCCCCGTGTCCGTCACGCGGCTCAGCCTAGACATGGCGCGCCCCTGCCGCTGTGTCCCGGCCGGACGGACGGTGCGCCCGCACCACCCGCGACCCCCGCTCCGCCCCGCCACCGGCCCACCCCTCGACGGCCCGCCCGGCACCGGTCCGCCCGGTGCCCGTCTGCCCGGTGCTGCTTCGCCCGGTGCCGCTCCGCCCGGTGCCGGTCCGCCCGGCACCGGTCCGCCCGGTGCCGCTCCCCCCGGTGCCGCTCCGCTCGAAGAAGCGGAAGGCGGCCCAGCACACGGCCAGGGCCGACGCGAACACCGGCAGCCACAGCAGCCGGGCCCCCACCCAGTCCAGTCCGTCCGGCGGTGTGTGCAGGCCGGGCAGCCTGCCCGCGAGGAGGCCGGTCGCGGTCGTCGCCATCATGGCCGTCTGGTGCCAGAGGAAGACGGTCATCGCGGACAGGTTGACCAGGGCCACCGCCGCCCACGCCAGGGGCCGGCGCATCGCGTGCCGCAGCCGCTCGCGCAGCAGCAGGGCGGCACCGCACTGGGCCAGGCCGAACGTGACGACGGCCAGGGTCGGCGGGGACAGGTTCGACATGGCCCGGCCCGGGACACCGACCATGGAGGCCGGATAGCCCGCCCAGAGGACGAGCACCGCGGTCGCCGCCGCACCGCCCACGAGCAGGGTCCAGCCCGCGCGGCGGCCCTCCAGCTCGCCCCGGGTCCAGGCCGCGCCCAGCGTGTACGGCACGGTCCAGGCCGCCACCACGTTCACCCAGCCCAGCCAGGACGGGCCACCGAGGCCGAAGCGCAGAAGGTCCACGTGCAGCACGACGGCCAGCGGCCACAGCGGGTTGAGCCGGGCCAGCAGCGGGGTCGCCGCGGTCAGGCAGGCGTACACCAGGAGGAACCACATCGGGGACAGGGCCAGTTTCACCAGGGTCCGGACCGTGCCGTACTCGGTGCCCGACAGCAGCAGCGCGAGGGCGGCGACCGTCCACAGGGTGAGGACGGCGGCGACCGGCCTGGACAGCCGGGACAGCCGGTCCGTCAGCCACCGGTGGTACGGGACGCCACGGGCCCGGGCCGAGACGTGAGCGCGGGTGGCGACATGGCCTCCGACCAGGAAGAACACGGCGAGCGTCTGGAGCATCCAGGAGACGGGGGTCAGCCACGGCAGGTGCTGGAGCGGGCTGGCCGTGCGCAGGGTGCGGCCGTCGGACACCAGGGCCGTGACGAGCCAGTGCCCCAGGACGACACCGAGAACGGCGGCGGCCCGCAGGGCGTCCACGGCCCGGTCGCGGCCGGGCGGGGTGGCCGCTCCGATGCGGTCGGCACCCCGGCGCGCACCCCGCCGGACGGCGCGTACGCCGATGTCAGTCATGGGTCACCGCCTCGGTCCGGCCCAGGACGATCCGGGCCAGGTTGGTCAGGGAGGTCGAGCCGGGGCTGAAGTACTCGCTGTGGCCGGCGTCGCCGGCCGCGAAGACCCGGGCGCCGAAGGCCGGGGAGACGGGGTCCGTGCCGAAGCCGGCGGTGGTGCCGAACAGGTCCACGCTGAGGTGCGGCACGTGCTCCACCCAGTCGTCGGCGCCGCGGGCCGCCCAGACGCGGGCCCGGGTGCGCAGCCCGGCGGCGGAGTCCGCGCCGGTGCCGGGGCTGCCGACGAGCGCGATGTCGTCGACGGCGAGCCCGGCGGCGGAGCGGCCGCAGACGACCGAGCCGTAGGAGTGGCACAGCAGCGCGATACGCGGTCCTTGGCCCGCCACGGCCCGCAGGTCGGCGACCAGTGCCCGCAGGCGCGGGGCCGCCTGCTCCGCCCTGCCGGTCGTGGTGACCGTCGTGCTGACCGTGCCCGGGGTCTCGTAGCCCAGCCAGGCCACGACCGCGGTGCGGGTGCCCGCCGGGGCCTGCCGGGTGAGCTGCCGGTGCAGGGCGAGGGCCGTCGCGCGGAACCGGCCGTAGGTGTCGAGGCTCGTGTCGGAGCCGGGGACCAGGACGGCGATGCGGTCGGCCCGGGCGAGGTCGCCGAGGACCTCCGTCACCAGGCCGGGGCCGCGGCCGTCGAAGTGGAGCAAACGCCGCGTGGAGGAGGCGAGTCGACGGTCCGTCGTGGCGCGGTCCCGGTCGTGGTGGGCCGCCGCCATGCGGGCCGCCTCGGCGGCGTTGGCCCGGTTGGCCGCGTAGGCGCGCTCGAGCGTCGCCGCGCGCAGCGGTGCGAGGGAGGCGGGCGCCGGGGCGGGGGTCTGCGGGCGTACGGCCGCGGAGAGGGGGAACACCACCGCGCCCGTGACGAGGGCGGCGAGCGCGGCGCGGCGCCATCGGCCGGCGCGGCGCCTGCCGCCGTCATGGTGGTACTGCGGCGCGGACCCCATGGTCGTCCCCCTCCAGCGCACCCGTCCATCGGGGCTGCGTGAAAGGGAAGTTACGGATCAGGAGGCCTCGTCCGCGTCCCACCGGGGAACTCACCTGTGCCGTAGCTCTCAGGTACTACGGGTATGACCCGGGACGCGCCGGGGGGCCGGTCCCACGGGTCGGCGAAGGCGCTGCCGCACCGCCGGGAAACCGTGCCGTGCGCGCCGCTCACCAGGCCAGTTGGGCGATCTCCTCCACGACGACCGCGCACGCGTCCGCCGCCGGGTCGATCAGCGGGAAGTGCCCCACGTCCTCCAGCAGCGTCACCCCCACCATCTCCCCGGCCTTCGCCGCCGCCTCCGCGTACGACTCGGCGACCGCCTGTGGCACGTCGAGATCCGCACGGCCCTGGACGAGCGTGGTGGCGATGCCGGTGGGGAGCAGCAGCGAGGGGTCCGCGTACGGCTGCCGCTCGGCGAAGTGCCCGTCCCCGCCCAGCAGTTGGCGGGCGGCGCCGCCGCACACGTCCAGCTTGTCGGCGACGGCCAGGTCCGCGATCGGGGCGAGGGCGACGACGCCGCGCAGGGACACCGGACCGCCGCCGCGCCAGGGCGAGTCGGCCGGCAGGACGTGCCGGGCGGCGCCCCACAGGGCGAGATGTCCGCCCGCCGAGTGACCGGTGAGGACCGTTCGGCGCGGGTCGGCCTGCGGCAGCGCCTGGCGTACCAGCGCCGGGAGGGCGTCCAGCGCGGCGGCGACGTCGTCGAAGGTGTCGGGCCAGCGGCCCGCGACCGCGTCGCCGTCCCCACCGCGCCGGTACTCGACGCTGGCCACGGCGAATCCGCGGCGGGCGAGGACGTCCGCGAAAGGGCTGAGGTGGTGCCGGTCGTACGGCGCCCGCCAGGCACCGCCGTGCAGCGCGACCACGACCGGGGCGGGGCCGGGGCCGCCCGCGCGGCGCGGTGCGAAGAGGTCGATCACCTGGTCCGGATGGTCGCCGTAGGCCACGGTGGCGTCGGGGTCGACGGGCGGGTGGGAGAAGGCCGACTTCTCCTCGGCAGCGGCCCGCGCTGCTGCGACGTCGTCCGTCATGCTCCAACCCTCCAGCGAAGAACCGTACGGGGCGGACCGGTTGAGGGGGTCAGCCGTTGGCCGGGACGGTACCAGGCGCGTGACATGCGCGGACGCGCAGATGTCACGCTCGGTGAAGAGCGCACGGACCGCCGCGGGCCGGGACACCGCGGGGGCGCCCCGGCGGGAGGGGCCGCGACACCGACAGGCCTGCCCGGGCGGCGGGCCGGGACCCCGCGGGGGCGTCCCGGCCAATGCCGCTCAGGCCAGAGTCCGCGCCAGCACCCGGGCCGCCCGCTCCACGTCGGCGAATCCCACGTACAGCGGGGTGAAGCCGAAGCGCAGCACGTCCGGTGCCCGGAAGTCACCGACCACGCCCCGCTCGATCAGCCGCTTCATCACCTCACCGGCGTCGTCACAGCGCAGCGCGATCTGACTGCCCCGCTCCTCGTGCGCCACCGGTGTCACACACTCCACCCGGCCCTGCGGCACATACGCCGCCACGCACTCCAGGAAGAAGTCCGTCAGCGCCAGGGACTTGGCCCGCACCGCCTCGACCCGCACCCCGTCCCAGACCTCCAGGGCCGCCTCCAGGGCGAGCATGGAGAGGATGTCGGGCGTGCCGACCCGGCCGCGCAGCGCGCCCGGGGCCGGTTCGTAGCCGGTGCGCATGCCGAACGGCTCCGCGTGCGAGTTCCAGCCGGGCAGCGGCGAGTCGAAACGGTCCTGCAGCTCGCGCCGCACGTACAGGTACGCCGGTGAACCGGGCCCGCCGTTCAGGTACTTGTAGGTGCAGCCGACCGCGAGGTCCACGCCGTGCTCGTCCAGCCCGACCGGCAGCGCGCCCGCGCTGTGGCACAGGTCCCAGACGGCGACCGCCCCGGCCGCGTGCACGGCGGCGGTCAGACCGGGCAGATCGTGCAGCCGGCCCGTGCGGTAGTCGACGTGGTTGAGGAGCACGGCGGCGGTGCGCTCGCCCAGCGCGCCCGGCACCTCCGCCGGGGCGACGGGCCGCAGCGTGCAGCCGGTCATCCGGGCGGCGGACTCGGCGATGTAGCCGTCGGTGGGGAAGGTCGTCGCGTCGACGACGATCTCGTCCCGCCCCTCCCCGGCCATCCGCACCGCGCCCACCAGCGCCTTGAACACGTTGACGCTGGTGGAGTCGCCCACCACGATCTGCCCGGGCGCCGCCCCGACCAGCGGGGCGATCCGGTCACCGATCCGCTCGGGCGCCGTCCACCAGCCGCTCTCCTCCCAGGACCGGATGCGCAGCTCGCCCCACTGGCGGCGTACGACGTCCTCGACCCGGCCGGGGACCACGGCGGGCAGCGCGCCCAGGGAGTTGCCGTCGAGGTAGACGACCGCGGCGTCGTCCGCACCGTCCGACGTGCTGTCGAGGACGAAGTCGGCGCGGCTGCGGGCCAGTTCGTCGACGGCGTCCAGCTTCTGCGCCATGATCGCCAGGTCAGACATAGGACCGCGCCGTCCACAGCTCGGGGAACACGTTCTTCTGGGCGCGCTTCTCCAGCCAGGCCACCCCGGCGGAGCCGCCCGTCCCCGTCTTGGCGCCCATCGCGCGGCGGGTGGCGACCAGGTGGTCGTTGCGCCAGCGCCACACCAGCTCGGCGACATCGCTCAGCGCCTCGCCCAGCCGGGCGACCTCGTCGCTCTCGTCGCCCGAGTAGACGGCCGTCCAGGCCGCCTCCACCTGCGGCGACGGCTCGTAGCGCTTCGAGACGTCACGCCGCAGCACGTCCTGAGGGATGTCGTGCCCGCGCCGCGCCAGCAGCCGCACGACCTCGTCGTACAGGCTCGGCTCGTGCAGCGCCTTCTCCAGCTCGGCGTGCACGCGCGGCGCGCCCCGGTGCGGGACCAGCATCGACGCGGACTTGTCACCGAGCAGGAACTCCATGCGCCGGTACATCGCCGACTGGAAGCCCGAGCCCTCACCGAGGGCGCTGCGGTACGAGTTGAACTGGGCCGGCGTGAGCTGCGCGAGCGGCTTCCAGGAGTGGTTGAGCGCCTCCAGTTCGCGGACGGACCTCTTGAGCGCGTGGATGGCGGTCGGGATGTCGTCACCCCGCAGCGCGCCGGCCGCCGTCTCCCATTCATGGACGATGACGGTGAACCACAGCTCCATCACCTGGGTCGTCACCAGGAAGACCATCTCTCCGGGGTCGTCGGAGAGGGTGTGCTGGAGGTGGGTGAGGACGTCCGCCTTGACGTAGTCCTCGTACGGCGTCGTGCCGTGGAAGTCGAGATGCGGGGTCTCGGGCTCGTGAGCCTCGTGGGACATCGCTGTCTCCTGCGTATAACTCCGGGTAGCGGTCCGCCCCTGCCGAATCCGACACGGGGGCCCCGGTCCCCGAGGGCATCTTGCGCAATCGTCCCCCGAAACCGCAAGGCCCGCCTTTCGGGGACGGGCCTCGCGTGCACGGACCGGATGTCAGCCCAGGACCTGCGCCGCCGTCGGCGAGGAGTCCTTCAGGAACTGGGAGCAGCGCTCGTACTCCTCCTGCTCGCCGATCGCCTGCGCGGCGCGGGCGAGGGCGTGCAGGGCGCGCAGGAAGCCGCGGTTCGGCTCGTGCTCCCACGGCACCGGGCCGTGGCCCTTCCAGCCGTTGCGGCGCAGCGCGTCCAGGCCGCGGTGGTAGCCCGTGCGGGCGTAGGCGTAGGACTCCACGGCCGCGCCCCGCTCGAACGCCTCGTCGGCGAGCTGCGCCCAGGCGAGCGAGGAGGTGGGGTGCGCACCGGCGACCTCGACGGACGCGGCGCCCGCCGCGAGCATTTCGCGCGGCCCGGGGTCATCGGGGAGGTGGGTCGGGGGCGGGCCCCCGAGAAGGTTCTCGTGAATGGACATGCCTCAAGTCTGCGGCATGGCGGAGGTCCCGCTACCCCACCCGCTTGCGCACCGGCTCCCCCTCCAGCGGCGGCGCCGTCACACCCCCGTGCCGCAGGCATTCCGGCCGCTTGCAGTCCGGCGGCGGCCGGCGCACCACCGCGGCAGCGATCAGCGCCCCCAGCACCATCGCCCCCGCACACCACCCCATCGCCTTCCCGAACGCCGTGTCGAAGGCGGCCGGCTCCCGGTACGCCTCCTCCCCCATGCCCACCAGCAGCGGCAGCGCCGCCACCGCCATCAGACCCGCCGCCCGGGCCGCCGCGTTGTTGATGCCGCTCGCCAGCCCGGCCCGCACCACGCTCACCGAACCCAGCACCGTCGCCGTCAGCGGTGCCACCAGCGTGACCATGCCCAGCCCGAGCACGAGCAGCGCCGGCAGCACGTCGGTGAGGTAGGACGCCCCCGGCCCGACCCGCAGCATCAGCAGCATCCCGGCCGCGCACAGCAGCGGTCCCACCGTCAGCGGGATCCGCGGCCCGATGCGGTCGGCCAGTTCCCCGGAGCGCGCCGACAGCAGCAGCATCAGCGCGGTCGTCGGCAGCAGTGCCGTACCGGCGGCCAGGGCCGAGTAGCCCACGACCACCTGGAGCTGGAGCGCGGCGAGGAAGAAGAACCCGCCGAGGGCCGCGTACACGCACAGCGTGACGAGGTTGACGGCCGTGAACTGCCGGGACGCGAAGATGTCCGGCGGCATCATCGGATCGGGCCGGCGCCGCTCGACGACCACGAACGCGACGGCAGCGGCCGGCCCGGCCACCGCCGAGACCGCCACCGCCCAGCCGCCGTCCCCGGCCTCGATCAGCGCGTACGTGACCAGCGCGAGCGCCAGCGCCCCCAGCGCCGCCCCGAGCACGTCGAACCGCCCGTGGGCCGAACCGTCCCCCGACTCGGGGACGTGCCGCAGCGCGACCGGCACGCACACCAGCGCCAGCGGCACGTTCAGCAGGAACACCCACCGCCAGCCCGGCCCGTCCACCAGCCAGCCGCCGACGAACGGCCCGACCGCCGCCCCGATCCCGCCGAAGCCGGACCACAGGCCCACCGCCCGCCCCCGGTCGTCGGGGTGGAAGGACGCCTGGATCAGCGCCAGCGACCCGGGCGTGAGCAGCGCCCCGCCCACCCCCTGCAGGGCCCGCGCGGCGATCAGCACGCCCGCGTTCGGCGCGATCCCGCACAGCAGCGACGCCACCGCGAACCAGGCCACGCCGACGACGAACACCCTCCGCCGCCCGAACCGGTCCCCCAGCGCCCCGCCGAGCAGGATCAGCCCGGCCAGCGTGACCATGTAGGCGTTGACCGTCCACTGCAGGGCGGACAGGTTCGCGTCGAGGTCGCGGCCGATGCGCGGCAGGGCGACGTTGACGACGGTCGAGTCCAGCATCGCCATGCTGGAGCCGAGGACGGTGGTGAGCAGGACCCACTTGCCCTGCGGTGAGGCCAACCGGACATCGGGCATGAAGGGAGCATACGGAAGAGCCCGGCACCTCAGGAGGTGCCGGGCTCCGACGTGTGCGAGCGGACCGGGACTACTTGATCTTCGTGCCGGTCGAGCGCAGGTTGCCGCAGGCCTCGACCACGCGGGCGGCCATGGACGCCTCGGCCAGCTTGCCCCAGGTGCGCGGGTCGTAGGTCTTCTTGTTGCCGACCTCGCCGTCGACCTTCAGGACGCCGTCGTAGTTGCGGAACATGTGGTCCGCGACCGGGCGCGTGAACGCGTACTGGGTGTCGGTGTCGATGTTCATCTTCACGACGCCGTTCTCCAGCGCGGTGCGGATCTCCTCCTCCGTGGAGCCGGAGCCGCCGTGGAAGACGAAGTCGAACGGGGAAGGCTTGCCGAACTTGGCGGCGACGCCCTCGTTCAGCTCCTTCAGCAGCTCGGGGCGCAGGACGACGTTGCCCGGCTTGTACACGCCGTGCACGTTGCCGAAGGACGCGGCGAGCAGGTAGCGGCCCTTCTCACCGAGGCCGAGGGCCTCGGCGGTGCGGATCGCGTCGTCGACCGTGGTGTAGAGGGAGTCGTTGATCTCGTGGGAGACGCCGTCCTCCTCGCCGCCGGTCGGGGTGATCTCCACCTCGAGGATGATCTTCGCGGCGCGGGCCTGCTCCAGCAGCTCCTGCGCGATGGCGAGGTTGTCGGCGAGGGTCTCGGCCGAGCCGTCCCACATGTGCGACTGGAACAGCGGGTTCAGACCGGCCTCGACGCGCTTCTGGGACAGCGCCAGGAGCGGCCGTACGTACCCGTCGAGCTTGTCCTTGGGGCAGTGGTCGGTGTGCAGCGCGACGTTCACCGGGTACTTCTCGGCGACGATGTGCGCGAACTCGGCCAGGGCGACGGCGCCGGTGACCATGTCCTTGTTGTACTGACCGCCCAGGAACTCGGCGCCACCCGTGGAGATCTGGACGATGCCGTCGCTCTCCGCCTCAGCGAAACCGCGCAGGGCCGCGTGCAGGGTCTGGGTGGAGGTCACGTTGATGGCCGGGTAGGCGAACTTTCCTGCCTTCGCCCGGTCCAGCATCTCGTTGTAGACCTCGGGAGTTGCGATGGGCATGCGTCCGCTCCTTGTATCTGCGGGTTGGCGTACTGCTGTGTCTAACGGCCCTGACCTAGACCTTGGGGTGCGACGTCATCGTCGGCCCCATCTTTCCAGACTTGGCCGGAAGGTCCAGGCCACGTCCACGCCCTGGTCGGTCCCCGGTCAGTCGAGGCCCAGCTCGTCCTTGGAGAAGGCGAAGAGATACGGCACCCCGGCGCCCTGCTGGATCTTCTCGGCGGCGCCGGTCGCGCGGTCGACGATGGTCGCGACGGCGACGACCTCGGCCCCGGCCTCGCGCACGGCCTCGACGGCGGTGAGCGGGGAGCCACCGGTGGTGGAGGTGTCCTCGACGACCAGCACGCGGCGGCCCGCGATGTCCGGGCCCTCGACGCGCCGCTGCAGGCCGTGCGCCTTGGCGGCCTTGCGCACGACGAAGGCGTCCAGGCGCTTCCCGCGCGCGGCGGCCGCGTGCAGCATGGCGGCGGCGACCGGGTCGGCGCCCATGGTGAGCCCGCCCACCGCGTCGAACTCCAGGTCAGCGGTCAGATCCAGCAGCACCTGCCCGACCAGCGGCGCGGCCTCGCCGTCGAGCGTGATCCGCCGCAGGTCGACGTAGTAGTCGGCTTCCAGACCCGACGAGAGGGTCACCTTGCCGTGCACCACGGCCTTGTCCTTGATCTGCTGCAGCAGCGCGCCGCGAGTGTCCGTCATGCCGCCCAGCTTAGAGGCGGCGCCAGCTCCAGGTCGTGGTGGCCTCCAGCGGCTCCAGGGGCGTGACCAGGCGCGGCAGGGTGTTGAGGCCGTTGGGCGGGCCGGTCTGCGGTTCCACGCACACGGCCTCCCGCTGCTCGTCGTAGACCACGACCCACTCCTCGCGGCTGGTCACCTTCAGCTCCAGTTGCCCGGGCCAGGTCAGGGTGGCCTCGACGCCGCCGGGCATGCCGAAGCAGTCGTCCCAGGGGCCGGGCTTCGGGTCGATACGGTTGCCGGTGGGCAGGTGGTCCTCGCCGCGCTCCTCCTGCCAGGCCGGGTCGAAGTCGAGGGTGACGTCCTCGCCGCCGAGGTTGCGGTTGAACCAGGGGTGCCAGCCGATCTGCGCCGGGAAGGACGACTCGTACGTCTCGACGGACATGGTCAGCGTCAGCGCGTCCTCGGTGAGGGCGACGATCTGGGTGACGAGGCCCGGGTAGGGCCAGGGGTCGACGAGCTCGTACGTGAGGACGGCCTCGTGCGTGCTCGTGCGGGCGGTGCGCCAGGCGTGGTCGCGGACGGTGCCGTGGATGGCGTGCGGCGGGGCGTTCAGCGGCATCTGCCGCACCTCGGCGCCGTCCAGGAACCGCCCGTCCCGGATCCGGCCGCACCAGGGCGCCATCGGGAAGCAGCCGAACCGCTCGCCCTGGCGCAGCAGTTCGACGCCGCCGATCCGCAGTCCTCCGACCCGGCCGCCGTTGCCCGGCTGCACGGTCACCTCCGCGTCACCCGCGGTCAGCGTGATGTCTCGGTCACTCACGGGACGACCCTACTGCGACGATCAAGAGGGCCTCACCGGCGACGGTGCACTTCGGCCGGATGCGCCAAGGGCAGGGCGGGGGCACCACCACCCGGCCGTCACGCGATGCAGCACGGAGTCCGCCGGGCCGGGCCGGGAGATGGGCGGAGCCGGGATGTGCCGGGCGCTCGTGGCGTGGTGCGGGGGTGTCTGCGGGGGTCGGCCGGGATGTGCCGGGCGCTCGTGGCGTGGTGCGGGGGTGTCGGCGGGGGTCGGCCGGGATGTGCCGGGCGCTCGTTGCGTGGTGCGGGGGCCCCTGCGCGGCCGGGCCGGGGTGTTCCGCGGGTCGTTGCGTGGTGCGGGGGTGTCCGCCCGGGCCGGGCCGGGATGTGCTGCCTGTGCCGCCCGGCCGCCGCATGGATCAGCGGCGTCTGCGCAGGGCACGGACCGCCACGACGGCCGACGCCAGGGCCAGGGCCGCGGCGGGGGCCGCCCAGCGCAGCGGGGTCGTGGCCGTCACGGTCTGCGGCGCGGGCACGGGGGCGTACCGGCCGCGCGGCGGGGCGTGGTCGACCTCCTCGGCACTGCGTCCGATCATGGTCCGCCGCGCGTGTGCCGCCTCGGCGATGTCCTCGTCGTCCGCGTCGTCGTCACCGTCCTCGCCGTCCTCGTCGTCCTCGGGGCGCGCGGGGCGCGCGGGTCCGGGCGGGGAGAGCGGGACGTCGGCGCCGAAGGAGGAGGGGCGCTCGGGGGACGGGGGCTCCTCGGTCAGGCCGGGATCGGAGGGGGCCTTCTCGCCGGCCGCACCCCCCTCGGCCCCGGCCACGTCTCCCTCACCCTCGCTCACGGGCGGGGGCGGCGGTGCCTCGTCGTCCGCGTCGGGCGTCGTCTCGTGGTCCGTCGTCGCGCGCGGTTCGAAGTCCTGCGTGGCGAGGAACGTGGTGCTCTCCGGCGCCGCCGCGGCCAGCTGCTCCGCGAAACGGTTCAGCAGCCGGGTGACGGCCCCCTCCACCGCGTCCCCCGGGAATTCCGTGATCCGTCCGTCCGCCGCGGCCGTGCCCTCATAGACGAGGGTGCAGCCGTCCTCCGCCTCGCGCAGGGCGATCCGCAGGGCGATCTTGACCGAGCCGCTGCCGCGCGACTCCTCGGCCTCGCCCTCGACGGCGTACGCGTCGTCCCGCCGGGACACGCGTACGGCGCCCCGGTAGGTGACGGAGTGACTGCCGACCCGGATCTTCAGCCGCCCGGTGACGGGCTCGGCGCCGGCGTCCTGCTGGAGCCCCGGAACGGCCCGGGCGACCCGCGCGGGGTCGTCCAGCACCTCCCTCAGCCGCTCGGCCGGAACCGGAACGAACACCTCGTGCTCCATGTCGACGGACTCTACCCAGCACAGCCCGAAACGCACCCTCGCCCGAGGGATTCGCCCCCGATCCACCCCCACCAGGCGTATCCTCCGGCCGCCCCCTCCGGTGACGCGAGAGCACCGGTCAGCGTCACGCACCCACCACCCGGCATCACGGGTACCCCAGCCGACCAAGGCGGCTGGGGTACACCCGTCAGTAGCGCGGATGCACCAGCGTCGACGCCGGCAGCCCCTCGATGCGCGTGCCGCGCGCCGCCCGTGCCCCCGCGGTGAGGGACGCCTGGGTGAGAGCCCGGGGCCGGGGGCCGTCCGGGTCCAGCCGCAGCCGCGGCTCGGTGCGCGCGGCCAGGACGAAACCCCAGTCGCGGGGCGCCCGGGAGCGGTCGGCGGGGGTGCGGTCGGGCCCGGCGGCGCCATCGGGACGGCGGCCGCCCGTGCCGTAGGGGGCGGTGCGCAGACCGGCCGCGCGCAGGGTCGCCTCGACCGTCCAGTACGCCCGGGGTCCGGACGCGACCGGCCCGGCGTGCACCACGAGCCGGCCACCGGGGGCCAGCACGCGCCGCGCGAGGCCGTAGAACTCCTGCGAGTACAGCTTCGTGCTCGCCGTCATCCGGGGGTCGGGCAGGTCCGAGACGACCACGTCGTACGCCGCCGGGTCCGCTCCGCGGAGCCAGCCGAAGGCGTCGTCGGTCGTCACGTGCACGCGCGGGTCGCCGAAGGCGTGCCGGTTGAGCGCGGACAGGGCCGGGTCGGTGCGGGCCAGGCGGACCACCTCGGGGTCGAGTTCGACGACGTCGATCCGGTCCACCGCGCGGTGGCGCAGCACCTCGCGGACGGCCAGGCCGTCCCCGCCGCCGAGGATCAGCACGCGCGCGTGCGGCCCGCTCATCGCGGGGTGGACGAGGGCTTCGTGGCAGCGCGGCTCGTCACGTCCGCTGACCCGCAGCCGGCCGTCGAGGAACAGGTCGAGGGGCCGCCCGTGCGTGCCGCCGGTGAGGACGACCTCCTGCACGTCGGTCCGGAGCGCCACCCGGACGTCATCGCCGTACACCGCCTGCCGCGCGGCCTGTTCGAAGTCGTCGACGAGGACGGCGGCCGAGGCCAGGAGCACGAGGACGAGGGCGTTGCCGACCAGCAGCAGCCAGCGGGCGCGCCGGGTCAGGTCCCGGCGGAACAGGCCGAGCACGAGGGCGCCGCCGACGACCGCGTTGACCGCGCCGGTGAGCAGCGCGCCGGTCAACTGCCCGAGGAAGGGCAGCAGGAGGAAGGGAAAGGCGAGGCCGCCGACGAGGGCGCCGACGTAGTCGGCGGCGGACAGGTCGGCGACCGCGCCGCCCGCGTCCTGGCGGCGGATGCGCTGGATCAGCTCCATCAGCAGCGGCACTTCGGCGCCGATGAGCAGCCCCGTGGCCAGGGAGAAGGCGACCAGCAGGCAGAGCGGCCCGTTGGCCCACATCCCGCCCCAGCCGCCGGTCCAGGCGAACACCGCGTACAGGGCCATCGCGCTGCACCCGCCGACGAGCGCGAGGAGGGCCTCGACGGCACCGAAGCCGGCCGCGGCGAGCGGACGCAGCCGCTTCGCGGCGAGGGAGCCGATGCCCATCGCGAAGACCATGACGGACAGCACGACGGACGCCTGGGTGACGGAGTCGCCCATCAAGTACGAGGCGAGGGCGACGAGTTCCAGCTCGTACACGAGTCCGCAGGCCGCGCAGACGAACACGCCCGCGAGGACCAGGAACCGCCCGGTGCCGGGCCGTACGGGCAGTCGCGCCGGGCCGGCGGGGCCGCCCGGGGCGCTCCAGGGCGGCGGGCAACCTGGCGGGGCGGGCGCGTGCGGCTCGATCACGCTGCGACGTTACGTCACGTCTCGACTGCGGTTCGTCACCCACACGTGTGGTGCTGGTTTACCCGGGACGGACATCGGTACGAGACGATTTTCCGCCCGTGCGGCTCGTCGCGGGCCGGCCCGGCGGCCTTTCCCAGGACCTCAGTTGACGAGAACCGCCGCCGACGCGCGCACGCCGACCTTCGTGCGGGTCGCCACCAGCTGCCCGTCCTGCGGGTAGGCGTGCCACGTCCGCCAGTGCACCTGGCCCTCGTGGTGCTGGGCGAGCAGGGCCGTGAAGGCGTACGGGCTGCCGGGGAAGACACCGGCGAGGCCGTGCGGATGGTCGGAGACGAGGGCCAGCAACTCCTGGGCGCGGCCCGCGAAGGAGCCGGGCGAGAGGACCTCGACGCGGGCCGCGAACTCGTACTCCCAGTCGTCCACCCGCTTGGCGACGCCGAGCGGAAGCGGGGTGCTGCTGCCCGCGATGCACGCCACCGTCTCCGAGCAGATGCCCCGCTCCTCCTCCAGGAGGACCTGGTGGGACGCGCCGAGGAGCCGCAACTGCAGTTTCACGTCCGCCAGTTCGAGGTCGAGCGCGGCCAGTGCGGGAAGCGGCTCGCGCCCCAGGGCCCACGCGAGATCGGCCGCGCGGGTGTCGGTATAGGAGGTTTTCAGGGTCGTGAGCATGGATCGGCTCCGCAAGCACACAAAGGAGAGTGAGAGGGGTCCGCTGCGCCCCGGTGGGCACCGGGGGATGTCGGCCCGGATCAGCCCGGTCGGCCGGTTCGGGGAAGGTGTCCGCGGGACGTCCTAGGGGCTGCGTCGGTGACTTAGAGGGAATCATGAACGGTGGCGCCGCCACAGCGTTTTTACCCAAGTTCGTAGGGTTTCCATCCCTCAGAGGGCTCCACAGCTCAACTGTTCAACCACGGCGTGCGCCGCTGCCGGGGAGGCGTGCGCCGGTGCGCCCCGCTTCGCACCCGCAGCCGGGGCGGAGGGGGCGAACGCGTTTCCGACGAGCCCCGCGCATGACCGTCCGGCCCGCACCGTTGCGGAAGCGCGTCCCGGCCGACGGAAGTTGTCCTACAGACGGGAGAGGCCGCCGCCGGCCACACGAGGCCACCCGACAGACATTCGACACACCGCCCGTCCGGGCCCCAAGCACCGTTACGACAACGCGGTCCGGCCATGACCGCGAACCCCACGACACGGGCCGCCCCCGAACACCGACCCCACGACGACACGGGCCGCCCCCGAACACCGACCCGACGACGACGCGGGGCCCGCCCGGGTGCGGACCCCGCGTTCGACAGAGGCAGCGGCCCGGGGACGGCGGTGCCGTCCCGGAGGTCGCATGCTCGGAGGCCGCAGGCTCGGAGGCCGCAGGCTCGGCCGTTGAGGATGCCGGTGCCGGTCAGCTGCCCCCGCCGCCGCAGCCACCGCCGCCCCCGCAGGAGGACCCGCCGCCGCAGGACGAGCTGCTGCCGCAGGAGGACGAGCTGCCGCCGCAGGAGTGCCCCCCGTGGTGCCCGCCGCCGCTGTCGGACGAGCCGGAGTCTCCCCCGCCCGCCCACCAGCTGTTGTGGCTGCTGCCGCTCGAACCGGTGGACGCCCACGCCCCGCGACGCGCCGTCCGCCGGGAACCGCCCCTACGGGCCTTGGAGACCAGCGCCCCGACCAGGACGACTCCGACCACCGCCAGGATGATGCCGACGATCATGGCGTCACCCTCCTTCCTTTTCCCCCGAAGCGGCCCCCCGTGGGCGCCTCGCTCTTGCGTGGAGCGGTGATGCCCTTCCCGCTCCCGGCCCAACACAGAGTTGAGGAACTCCAGAGCTTCGGCGGAGGATGACCGGCATGACCTCCAGCGCGCGCCCCCTCCTGAACCGCCGGCTCGCCGAGTTCGGGACGACGATCTTCGCCGAGATGTCCGCCCTGGCCCTGAGCACCGGTGCCATCAACCTCGGCCAGGGCTTCCCCGACACCGACGGCCCCGAGGAGATCCGGGAGGCCGCCGTGCGGGCCCTGCGGGACGGCCGGGGCAACCAGTACCCGCCGGGCCCCGGCGTGCCCGAGCTGCGCACCGCCGTCACCGCCCACCAGCAGCGCCGCTACGGCCTGGCATACGACCCCGACACGGAGGTCCTGGTCACCGCCGGGGCCACGGAGGCCATCGCCGCCGCCCTGCTCGCCCTGGTGGAGCCCGGCGACGAGGTGATCGCCTTCGAGCCGTACTACGACTCCTACGCCGCGTGCATCGCGATGGCGGGCGGCCGCCGGGTGCCGGTCACGCTGCGCGCGGACGTCGAGGAGGGCCGTTTCCGTCTCGACCTCGACGAGCTGCGCGACGCCGTCACCGACCGGACCCGGCTGCTGCTGATCAACACCCCGCACAACCCCACCGGCACGGTCCTCACCCGCGAGGAGCTCGCCGCGATCGCCGAGCTGGCGGTGGAGCGGGACCTGCTGGTGGTGACGGACGAGGTGTACGAGCACCTGGTCTTCGACGACGCCGAGCACGTACCGCTGGCGACGTTCCCCGGGATGCGCGAGCGCACGGTCACCATCTCCAGCAGCGGCAAGACGTTCTCGTTCACCGGCTGGAAGGTCGGCTGGATCACGGGTGCCCCGGAGCTGGTCACGGCGGTGCGCTCGGCGAAGCAGTACCTGACGTACGTGTCGGCGGGCCCGTTCCAGTACGCGGTCGCCGAGGCCCTGTCGCTGCCCGAGTCGTACTTCACGGACTTCCGCGCCGACATGCTGGCCAAGCGGAACCTGCTGGCGGCGGGCCTGGACGAGGCCGGATTCCGCGTCTTCCGCCCGTCGGGCACCTACTTCGTCACGACCGACATCCGCCCCCTCGGCGAACCGGACGGCTTCGCCTTCTGCCGCTCCCTCCCGGAACGCGCCGGCGTCGTCGCCATCCCCAACGCGGTCTTCTACGACCACCGCGAGGAGGGCGCCCCCTTCGTACGGTTCGCGTTCTGCAAGCGGACGGGGGTGCTGGAGGAGGCGGCGCGGCGGCTGAAGGGCGTCGCGGGCGCCTGAGGGCGCCCGAAACGGCAGACGGCGCGTACGGCGCGTACCCGTTCGTACGCACCGACGCGCCGTGAAGGCCCGGGTGGGTCGCCTACTCGTCGTCCTCGGGCTTCTCCGCCTCGTCGATCTCCTGCTCCAGGCCGAGCTGCTCGACGAGCCACTTGTCGAACTCGATCGCCGCGCGCACCCAGCTGACCGTCGAGGAGACGAAGTGCTCCAGGCTGACGCCCATGCCGATCAGCATCTGGGCCTCGCCGATGAGGCGGACCGTGCCGTCGTCGTGGGTGTGGCTGTAGACCTTCGGCCACAGGGTGCGGCGGTTCCAGTCGTCGATCGACTCCAGGATCTGCGGCTTGGCCTCGATCTCGTGGGGCCGGTCGTAGAACGTCCGCACGGAGAAGACCTGCTGGTCTCCCTCTCCCCGGAACATGAAGTAGGTGCGGAACTGCTCCCACGGCGCCGCGAGGTCACCCTCGTCGTCGACGACGTACTTGAGCTCCATCTGGTCGAGGAGCTGCTTCACGAGGTCCTGATCCGGGACGACGGGGCCGGCCGGGCCGCCGGGCTGCGGCTCGGGCTGGCCCCCGAAGTTCGGAATCGAGGACGGGTCGATGGTCACCGTGAATTTCCCTTCGTACGGATTCCGCCATCCTCCCCCATGCGGGGAGGGGGGTGGCAAGCCCCGACAGGGCCTGTCAGCCCTGGGCTGACACGATCCGGTCAACTGCAACCTCCGGGTACCCGCATCCGTCCTCCTGAGCAGTCGACGGAGGGGGCGGTCGCCATGCGGGCGGCGGACAGAGGTCATACGCGGTGGGGGCTCGTCCTGCCGTTCCTGGCGCTGCCGGTGGTGGTCCTCGGCGTGCTGGTCATCGGCCTGTTCCTGTGGGCCTGGTCGGACGACGACGAGGCCCGCGACGGCACCCGTGCGGGCGCGGCGGCGTCGGTGCCCTGCACCGAGGCCCTGGCCTTCGGCGCCGCCGAGCCTCCCGCGCACGCCCGTGTGCACGACTGCACCGTGCAGCGGGGCATCGACACCTCGTACTCGGCGGTGCTGCGGATGCCCCGCGAGGACGTCCGCGGCTGGCTGCGCGAGACGTACCCGGACGCCCCTGAGCCCCGCACCGGCGGCGGTGTCTGCGGGGCGCTCTGCCTCGACGTGACCCACGAGGACGGTCTGCCCGGGACGGCGGAGGCGCACGTGGTGCAGGTGAGGGTGGAGTACGAGAACGCCGAGACGGCGCGGGTGCGCTTCTCGGCGTTCACGATGTGACGGGGCGGTCCTACAGCGTCTTGCCCGTGGCCGGACCCACCAGGAGCCCGTCCTCGAAGCGGTCCACCCGGACCGTGTCGCCGTCCTTGATCTCCCCGGACAGGATCTCCTTGGCGAGCCGGTCGCCGATGGCCGACTGCACGAGCCGCCGCAGCGGACGCGCGCCGTACGCCGGGTCCAGGCCCTCCTCGGCGAGCCACGCCAGGGCGTCCGGCGTGATGTCGAGGGTGAGCCGCCGCTCGGCGAGCCGCTGGGCCAGGCGGTCCAGCTGGAGCTTCGCGATGCGCTCCAGCTCGGGCTTGGTGAGCGCCGAGAAGACGACCAGGTCGTCCAGGCGGTTGAGGAACTCCGGCTTGAAGGAGCTGCGCACCACCTCCAGGACCTGCTCCTTCTTCTCCTCCTCGCTGGTGATCGGGTCGACCAGGAACTGGCTGCCCAGGTTCGACGTCAGCACCAGGATGGTGTTGCGGAAGTCGACCGTGCGGCCCTGGCCGTCCGTCAGGCGCCCGTCGTCCAGCACCTGGAGCAGGATGTCGAAGACCTCGGGGTGGGCCTTCTCCACCTCGTCCAGCAGGACCACGGAGTAGGGGCGGCGGCGCACGGCCTCGGTGAGCTGGCCGCCCTCCTCGTAGCCGACGTAGCCGGGCGGGGCACCGACCAGCCGGGCCACGCTGTGCTTCTCGCTGTACTCCGACATGTCGATGCGGACCATCGCCCGCTCGTCGTCGAAGAGGAAGTCGGCGAGGGCCTTGGCCAGTTCGGTCTTGCCGACACCGGTCGGGCCGAGGAAGAGGAAGGAGCCGGTGGGCCGGTCGGGGTCGGCGATGCCGGCGCGGGAGCGGCGTACGGCGTCGGACACCGCGCGCACGGCCTCGGTCTGGCCGATGAGCCGCTTGCCCAGCTCGTCCTCCATGCGCAGCAGCTTCTGCGTCTCGCCCTCCATCAGCCGCCCGGCCGGGATACCGGTCCAGGAGGCGACGACGTCGGCGATGTCGTCGGAGCCGACCTCCTCCTTGACCATGGTGTCCTTGGCGACCTCTTCCTCGGCCTCGGAGGCGGCCTCCAGCTCCTTCTCCAGGGCGGGGATCTCGCCGTAGAGCAGCTTGGACGCGGTGTCGAAGTCGCCGTCGCGCTGGGCGCGTTCGGCCTGGCCGCGGATCTCGTCGAGGCGTTCCTTCAGCTCACCGACCCGGTTGAGGGACTGCTTCTCCTTCTCCCAGCGGGCGGTGAGGCCGCGCAGCTCCTCCTCCTTGTCGGCGAGATCGCGGCGCAGCTTCTCCAGGCGCTCGCGGGAGGCGGCGTCGGTCTCCTTGCCGATCGCCAGCTCCTCCATCTTCAGCCGGTCGACGGCGCGCTGCAGTTCGTCGATCTCGACGGGCGAGGAGTCGATCTCCATGCGCAGGCGGGAGGCCGCCTCGTCGACGAGGTCGATCGCCTTGTCGGGCAGGAAGCGGGAGGTGATGTAGCGGTCGGAGAGCGACGCGGCGGCGACCAGCGCGCTGTCGGCGATCTGGACCTTGTGGTGGGCCTCGTACCGCCCCTTGAGCCCGCGCAGGATCGCGATGGAGTCCTCGACGGTCGGCTCGGCGACCAGCACCTGCTGGAAGCGCCGCTCCAGGGCGGGGTCCTTCTCGATGCGCTCGCGGTACTCGTCGAGGGTCGTGGCGCCGACCATGCGCAGCTCGCCGCGGGCCAGCATCGGCTTCAGCATGTTCCCGGCGTCCATGGCGGAGTCGCCGCCCGCACCGGCCCCGACGACGGTGTGCAGCTCGTCGATGAACGTGATGATCTGCCCGTCGGAGTCCTTGATCTCGGCGAGGACGGTCTTCAGCCGCTCCTCGAACTCGCCCCGGTACTTGGCGCCCGCGACCATCGCGCCCAGGTCGAGCGCGACGAGCCGCTTGTCCTTCAGCGACTCGGGCACGTCGCCCTTGACGATCCGCTGGGCGAGCCCCTCGACGACGGCGGTCTTGCCGACGCCGGGCTCGCCGATGAGGACGGGGTTGTTCTTGGTCCGCCGGGAGAGCACCTGCACGACCCGCCGGATCTCCTGGTCGCGGCCGATGACCGGGTCGAGCCTGCCCTCGCGGGCGGCGGCGGTGAAGTCGGTCCCGAACTTCTCCAGGGCCTTGTACTGGCCCTCGGGGTCTGC
Source organism: Streptomyces sp. NPDC059696 (assembly GCF_042733745.1). Taxonomy (NCBI): domain Bacteria; kingdom Bacillati; phylum Actinomycetota; class Actinomycetes; order Kitasatosporales; family Streptomycetaceae; genus Streptomyces; species Streptomyces sp. NPDC059696. The sequence continues at coordinate 58,603 of NZ_JBHWFG010000025.1, read as the reverse complement.
GGTGGTCACGCGGCGCTGTCCTCGTGTCTTCTGGAAGGCGGCCTGCAGCTTCGTGGCGTCGGCCCCCTGCTGGGACAGCACCTCGCCGGCCGCGCCGCCCTTCGCGGCGAGGGCGATGAGGAGGTGCTCGGTGGAGAGGTACTCGTCGCCCAGGTCCTTGGCGCGGGCCTGGGCGTCGGCGACGACGGCCAGCATCTCGCGGTTGGGCTGCGGCGGCGCGACGGTCGACCCGGTCACGCTCGGCAGCCCGGCGAGCACGCGTTCGGCTCCGGCACGCACGGCCGCCTGGTCGGCGTCGACCGCGGCGAGCAGGTCGGTGATGTTCTCGTTGTCCTGTCCCTGGAGCAGCGCGAGCAGCAGGTGGGCAGGGGTGAGGTCGGGGTGCCCCTCGGTCACGGCCCGGTTGCTGGCAGCGTTGATCGCGTCCCGGCTCCGGTTGGTCAGCTCGGCGTCCACGTTCGCGTTCTCCTCCTTGCACTGACCCGAACGGCTTGCACAAAGTTGAGTCTAGTGCACTCAAGGACGGTTCGCGGAGGCTCGGGGGTCTAAGTTCCGGGCATGGCGACCAAGTACTCCGTGGACCCCGGCGCTCCGGACCCGTCGTTTCTCGGCTTCTGGCGGGAGCGGCACCTGTGCACCCTGACGACTCCCCGCCCGGACGGCACTCCGCACCTGGTACCCGTCGGGGTCACATACGATCCCGAGGCCCGTCTGGCTCGGGTGATCACCAACCGGGGCAGCGCGAAGGTGCGGTACGTGCGGGCCGCCGGGGAGCAGGGGGCGGCCGTCGCCGTCTGCCAGCTGGAGGGCCGCCGCTGGGCGACGCTGGAGGGCCGGGCCTTCGTCCACGAGGAGCGGGACCGGGTGGCCGAGGCGGAGCGGCGGTACGCGGAGCGCTACGGCCGGACGCCGTCGCCCAATCCCGCACGCGTGGTGATCGAGATCCGGCTGACGCGGGCGATGGGCCGGGGTTGAGGGAAGTGAACATCCACACCGATGATCGACGGGATCCGGCCACTGCGGGACGGTGTCGATACCCGGAAATATCCCGGAAAACTGCAGCGGCGTCACCGTGTTCAGGTCACGGTGACGCCGCTGCGGGGGGAAGCACCTGAGCGATCTTTTACGACGGGGGAATCGCGTCAGGCACTGCGGGGGGTGGCAGAGATGGTCCTCGGGGCAGGGGAGTCGGCCTCCACCTGCTGGTGGTCCCGTTGGTCCAGGTTCACAAAGATCATTCCGTACCGTACGGCGCACCGTACAGGCTGCGGCGCCCCCCGAGGCCGCCGCAGACACCGGTAAGCCCGTACGTCCTCGTCGTCGTCCCGCGTGACGACCACCGGTTCGCCGAAAACCGTCACCATCAACGAGTCACCACTGTGGGGGATGGCGGTGACCAGGTCGATGAAGTGCCAGCCGGAGCGGTAGGCGGTGGCCATTTCACGGCGGAAGGAGCGATCGTCGGGTGGAGTGGTCACGACCGGCTCCCGGCTCCGCCTGCGGTGGCCACCACGGACTGGGCCGCCGCCGGCCAGACACTGTCGGCCAGAACATGACTCTTGGCAGCCGCCGGCCAGACACTGTCCGCCCGGTCATCACCGCTCGCGCCCGACAGGCCACTCACGGTTCCGAAGGCCACGACGGCAGAGAAGGCGGCGACAAGCCCCAAGCGAAGCATTCTGTTACGCATAGTCGGCTTCGTCCTCACTTGAAGGTCCCCTCTTCCCCCGTCGAATACGACGATGGCTCATTCGGGCACGTCATGGCCACAGAATCGATGCATCATGTTCCTGCATGTTCAGGACCCTGGGGGGTGGAGATTTGACAACGAATCGGACCAAGGTGACACATCCCCATGTGGTGACCGAGATGTGCGAGGAAGGTGGCCGACTTTACGCGAACGCCCTGCGTGCGGGGCGCGTTCCGCGAGCGGACGTGGAAGCGGCTCCCTGTCTCATCGAGTTCGCCCTTCTCCACCCGGACCCGGACGACCCGGACTGGCTGCGCCCCGTCCCCCCGGCGGTGGCACTTGCCCAGCGGCTCAATCCGATCGAGAACGAGATCACCGAGCGCAGGCGGGTGTCGATCGAACTGTCCGACACCTTCGCCCCTTTCATGGCGCTCAGCGCGCAGATCACGACGTCCAGTGACTCCATCACGGTGCTGGAGGGCAGCGAGCGCATCAACGCGGCGCTCAACCTGGCCACGGCCCAGTGCCAGACCGAGATGCTCACGATCCAGCCGAGCGGTCACCGGCCCGAACGCAGCCTGATCCAAGGGCTGGAACGCGACCGCCCGCTGATCGAACGTGGTGTGCGCATACGGACGCTGTATCCCCACACCGCGCGCCACAACCCCGAAAGACTCGCCTACGCGAGCCAGTTCTCCGACGGCAAGGTGGAACACCGGACCATCGACGGGCTGGTGGAGAGGCTCATCGTCTGCGATGAGACGGTCGCGTTCATCCCCACGCGCGACGACCAGAAGATCGCGCTGGAACTCCGTCATCCGGGTCTCGTCAGCTACCTGATCAAGGTGTTCGAATTCATGTGGGACCGAGCGGTCCCGCTGACCGCCGGCGCCCCGTACGAAACCGCCCCCGACGGCATCACGGAGATCCAGCACTCCATCGCCAAGCTTCTGGTGGAGGGTCACGTGGACGAGGCCATCGCCCGCCGCCTCGGCATGAACGTCCGTACCTGCCGGGCCCACATCGCCAAGCTCGCGCACGCGCTGGGCAGCGGAAGCCGTGCCCAACTCGGGTACCTCATCGCGCAGTCCGGCATCCTGGAACGCGCGGGTGCGGCCCAGTGAGCACGCCGCACCCGGAGCACGGCACGGAGGACCTGTGCTCCGCGGGCGCGGACCTGTACGAACGGGCGGTGCGTGAGGGGACGTTGTCGGCCGCCGAAGCCGACTCGGCACCGTGCCTCGTCGACCTGGGCCTGTTGCAGCCCGCCCTCGACGACCCCGCCCGGCTGGAGCCCGTCGCCCCGGTCGTCGCACTGCACCGGCTGCTGCGCGGCTCCGGGGAGCGCATCGCGAACGAACGGCGGCGCGAGGCACGGCTGGCCGAGACGTTCGGCTCCCTCATGCGGATCGCCGGTCAAGAGCCCACTGCGAACGGGACTCCCGTGATCCGGCTGCTCACCGGAACGGAGCAGATCAACCGGGCCATCACCGAAGCCGTGGCGGACGCCTGTGAGGAACTGGTCACCGTGCAGCCCCGCACCGGACTGACCGGGGCACGCGGTGAGGCCGCCGACGCCGCCTCGCTCGGCCGCGACCAGGCCGCGCTGGACCGCGGCTGCCGGATCCGCACCCTCTACCCGCACACGCTGCGCCACTTCCCCACCATCGTCGCCCGCTGCGAACGGCTGAAGGGCGACATCGAGGTGCGTTCCCTGGACGAAGTGCCCGACCGGCTCATCGCCATCGACCGTGCCGTGGCCTTCGTACCGGCCGACAAGGACGGCACACTCGCCCTGGAGATCCGGCACCCGGCCCTCGTGGACCACCTGGTCACCACGTTCGACCGGCTGTGGCGGCTCGCCACCCCCATGCACCCGCGGGCCACCACCCCCCAGCCCTCCCACGACGGCATCACCCCCCGCCAGCACGCGATAGCCGCGCTCCTCGTCGAAGGGCACACCGATGCCGTCATCGCCGAACGGCTGGGGATGAACATCCGCACCGCGCGCGTGCACATCGCCAAGCTCGCCACGACGCTGGGCAGTCAGAGCAGGGCGCAGCTGGGGTATCTCATCGGGCGGTCCGGGATCCTTGATCGGGGACGCTGAGGGACGGGGCGGCCGCCGAGGGGGGCGGGCCGTCGAGGCCCGCCTGGGCGATGCGGACGCCCAGCTGCGTGCGGCTGGCGGCCCCCAGCGTCTCCGACAGGCGCGCGATGTGCGCCCGGCACGTCCGGACGCTTATGCCCAGCCGCTCCGCGATGACGGCGTCCTGATGCCCCTCCGCCAGCAGCGCCGCGATCGACTGCTCACGGTGGGAGATGCCCTCGATGCCGGTGTCGGGGAGCGGGGCCGTGAGGGGGATGGCGAGGCGCCACAGCCGTTCGAAGACCGTGACGAGGTATTCGACGATCGCCGGGTGCCGTAGCTCCAGGGCCATCGTGCGGTCGGTGTTGGCGGGGATGAACGCCACCGTCCGGTCGAAGAGGATGAGCCGGTCGATCACCTCGTCCAGCGTGCGCGCCTCCACCGCGTCGCCCATCAGCTCCAGATACGTCAGCAACCCCTGCCCGTGCCGGGCGACATGGGTGTACAGGTCCCGCATCCGCACCCCGCGCCCGCGCAGGGACATCGCCCGGTGCAGCCCCTCGGACAGTTCCGCCTCGCGGCGGATGCCGCCCGGCTGGACCGTGAGCACCTCGGCCGTGCACGCCTGGGTCGCCTCGTCCATCGCCGCCTGGATCCGGGCGAGTCCGTCCAGGACCCGGATGGCCGGGCCCTCCGCCGCCGACGCGGCCGACTCGGCCGGGCGCACCAGGCTGCCCAGTCCGGCGTACCACTCGACGGCCGCGACGGCCGAGCCCATCCGCCGCTGGCTCGCGCTGACCTCGTCGTACATCCCGCGCAGCAGCCGGGTCATGACCTCCTGCGGGGAGGTCGGCACCAGCCAGTCCATGTCGTCGGGGTCGGGGTGCAGCAGGGCGAGTTCCAGCAGGCAGGGCACCGGCTCCGCGTCCCGGCGCGGCACCCGGCCGCGCCGTACGGCCCGGGAATACACGCGATCCCCGGCGTCGCACAGCCGGTCGGCACCGTGGGGATGCTCATCCGCCCCGTGCCCGGCCATCGCCCATCCCACCCCCGGTTCGCCGTCTTCCGCAGCGCAACTATGCGCGGACCGGACGTGCTCCGCAACACGGCTCCCCGGCCGACGACCCCCGGAAACCACCGGTACGCACCGGTATCTCCGAGCTCGGCCCGACCGAACGCGGGCCTGGTCGCAGGCCTGTTCGCGGGCCTGTTCGCGGGCCTGTTCGCCCGCCCCCTCGCTCTGGAGGGCAGGGGCGGCGGGGACCGGGGGTGGTGAACTCGGCTGGTGGTGTGGTTACTTCAGGCCGATGGCGCGGCACGCCGCCTTGTAGTCGGCCGTGCAGATGTCGGACAGCTTGTAGATGTCGTCCGCGACGACCGTGTCCTTGATGTTCTCCTTGGTGAGCGCGACCACCGGCACGAGCTGCGCCGGGATGCCCTTGTCCGTGGGGCTGTCGACCTTGTCGCGGGCGAGCGCGGCGAACTGGATGTCGCGGCCCTGCACCTTGGCGACGGCCATCTCCGCGGCGTTCTCCGCCTCCCGCGGGTAGGACTTGTACACGCTCATGTACTGCTGACCGGCGATGATCCGCTGCACCGCGGCCAGCTCCGCGTCCTGGCCCGTGATCGGCGGCATCTCGGTGACCCCCGCGGCCTGCAGCGCCTTGACGATGCCGCCGGCCATGCCGTCGTTGGCGGAATAGACCGCCGCGATGTTGCCCTTGCCGATCTTCTGGATCGCGCGGGCCATGTTGGCCTGGGCGTTCTCCGGCTTCCAGTCCTTGGTGTCGAAGGAGTCGGCGATCGTCACCTTGCCGTTCAGCTCGGACATGGCGCCCGCCTTGAACTGCTTGGCGTTCGGGTCCGTCGGCGAACCGTTCATCATGACGATCTTGTCGGAGAGACCGGCGTCCTCGCCGAGGGCCTCCAGCAGGGTGCGTCCCTGGACCTCGCCGACCAGCTCGTTGTCGAAGGAGATGTACGCGTCGATCGGGCCCTCGGCCAGCCGGTCGTAGGCGATGACCGGGATGCCGGCCTCCTTCGCCTTCTCCACGCCGCTCGCGATGGCCTTGGAGTCGACCGCGTCCAGCAGGATCACGTCGACCCGGTCGTCGATCATCTTCTGCAACTGGCTCGCCTGCTTGTCCGCGCTCGCCTCGGCGTTGGCGTACTCGACGCGGCCCTTGTCGTTGGTGAGCGACTCGACCTTCGTCTTGATGATCGGGTAGTCGAAGTTCTCGTACCGCGTGTTCGCCGTCTCGGGCAGCAGCAGCCCCACGGTGATGTCGTTGCCCTTGGCCGGGCTCGCGTCGTCACTGCTCCCCGTCGCGTTGAGCACGCCGCAGCCGGCGAGCGTGACGGACATCGCGGCCGCGGCCACGGATATGGAGATACGACGACGCATGGGGGAGCTCACTTCGCGTGTGATTCGGACGTGGGCGCAGCTTTACGGCCCATGTGACTGAAAAGCCAACTTGGAGGCGCCCCTCAGCGTCAAGCGGAACCACTTAACGAGATGGCAACAGCACGCTCCGCAGCGGTTGTGAAGACGGTGCGGAACCGTCTTCAAGTGCTCTGCACCGGTCAGCCATGGACAGGAGACCCGGCGAAATCGGGTCAAGACCTGCAAAAGGGGCCGGGAGTTGACTCCCGGCCCCTTTCACACACTGTCACGAGGTGCGCGGGGTCAGTCGGACTGCTGCTGCCGCTTCGGCCGCCACACCACCAGCGCACTGGTCTGCTGGACCTCCTGGTACGGCACCAGGTCACGGCGGTACGACGCGTGCACCGCCGCCTCACGCTGCCGCATGGCCGCGGCCGCGCCGTCGAGCGCGTCCTGCATCTCGGCGACCCGGGCCTGCAGCGCGGCGACCTGGTTCTCCAGTTCGATGATGCGCTTGATTCCAGCCAGGTTGATGCCCTCGTCCTGCGACAACTGCTGCACCGTACGGAGCAGTTCGATGTCGCGGGCCGAGTAGCGGCGGCCCCGGCCGGGGGTGCGGTCGGGGGAGACCAGACCCAGGCGGTCGTACTGGCGCAGCGTCTGCGGGTGCAGGCCGGACAGCTGTGCCGCGACCGAGATGACGTAGACCGGGGTCTCCTCGGTCAGTTCGTACGGATTGCGCCGCCGCCCGTCCATGTGCCTCATGCTCCCTTCGCGGCCTGGAACAGATCCGCCCGCGGATCCTCGTCCGCGGTCGCCTCGCGGTACGCCTCGAGCGCGTCACGAGCCTTCCCCGACAGGTCCTTCGGAACACTCACCTCCACGGTGACCAGGAGGTCGCCGCGGGTGCCGTCCTTGCGGACCGCGCCCTTGCCCCGGGCGCGCATGGTGCGCCCGTTGGGCGTGCCGGGCGGCAGCTTCAGGGTGACGGGCGGGCCGCCCAGGGTGGGCACCCGCACCTCACCGCCGAGGGCCGCCTCGGCGAAGGTCACCGGGACGGTGACCGTGAGGTTGTCCTCCTTGCGGCCGAACACCGCGTGGGGGTCGACGTGCACGACCACGTAGAGGTCACCCGCCGGCCCGCCGCGCTCGCCCGGTGCTCCCTTGCCGCGCAGCCGGATCCGCTGGCCGTCGTTGACGCCCGCGGGGATGCGCACCTGCATGGTCCGCGAGGACTTGGCCCGGCCGCTGCCCTTGCAGACCTCGCAGGCGTTCTCCGCGATCAGGCCGCGGCCCTTGCAGTCCGGGCAGGGGTCGGTCAGGGAGAAGCCGCCGCCGCTGCCCCGGGCGACCTGCCCGGTGCCGACGCAGGTCGGGCACACGCGCGGCGTGCCGTTCTTGTCGCCGGTGCCCGAACAGGCCTTGCAGGGCGACTGCGAGGACATCCGCAGCGGGACGGTCGCGCCCTCGATCGCCTCGGTGAAGCTGAGCGTGACCTCGGACTCGATGTCCTGGCCGCGCCGGGGGTGCGTACGCGTCCCCGGACCGCCCGCGCTACCGCGGTTGAACAGGCCCCCGAAAACGTCACCGAGCCCGCCGCCGAAGCCGCCGGCTCCCTGGCCGCCCTGGGCTCCGCCTCCGAAGAGGTCGCCCAGGTCGAAGTTGAAGGAGCCGCCCGCGCCGCCCGGCCCCGGGCGGAAGCCGCCGTTGCCGAAGAGGGCGCGCGCGTCGTCGTACTCCTTGCGCTTCTTGGGGTCGCCGAGGACGTCGTTGGCCTCGGAGATCTCCTTGAAGCGCTCCTCCGCCTTGACGTTTCCCTTGTTGGCGTCCGGGTGGTTCTCGCGGGCGAGCTTCCGGTACGCCTTCTTGATCTCGGCCTCGGTGGCGTCCTTGGGGACGCCGAGGACCTTGTAGTAGTCCTTCTCGATGAAGTCCTTGGTGCTCATCCTCGACGCCCCTCCTTCCCTTCGTCTGTGACGTCAGCCCTCGTCCGGGCCACCGCTCTCCTTGTCGTCGGCGTCGGCGGACTCCTCCGCCTTGACCGTCTGCGCCCCCGGCTGGGGTTCGGCCACCGCCACGCGGGCGGGGCGGATGGTCCGCTCGCCGATCCGGTACCCGGGCTGCAGAATCGCCACGCACGTCGTCTCGGTGACGTCCGGTGCGTAGCTGTGCATCAGGGCTTCGTGGATCGTCGGGTCGAAGGGCTCGCCCTCCTTGCCGAACTGCTGCAGGCCCATCTTCGCCGCGGTGCTCTCCAGCGACTCGGCAACGGACTTGAAGCCGCCCACCAGTTCGCCGTGTTCACGTGCGCGGCCGATGTCGTCGAGCACGGGCAGGAGCTCGGTCAGGAGGTTCGCGATGGCGATCTCCTTGACCGCGATCCGGTCGCGCTCGACCCGGCGGCGGTAGTTCTGGAACTCGGCCTGGAGGCGCTGGAGGTCCGCTGTGCGCTCGGTGAGCGCCGAACGGGCCTGGTCCAGCTGGGCCACCAGAGCCACGTCCTGGCCCGTGTCCCCGGCCGGGGCCGCCCCCTCCTCCTCCGCGGAGGGGGAGGCGGCCTTCGGCTCGGCGTCGTCGGAGGTGGCGCCGGAAGGGACGTCGGGCTGCTGCTCGTCGAAGCCCGGGGTCTCCTCCGTCACGCGGCACCGTCCTTCCGGTCCTCGTCGACGATCTCGGCGTCGACGACGTCGTCGTCAGCGGCCTTGGCACCACCGGCGGCACCGGCGTCACCGGCGGGACCACCGGCCGCCTGGGCGGCGCCCGCGTCCGCGTACATGGCCTGGCCGAGCTTCTGCGAGACGGCCGCGACCTTCTCGGTGGCGGTGCGGATCTCGGCGGAGTCCTCGCCCTTGAGCTTTTCCTTCAGCTCGGCGACGGCTTCCTCGACCTCGGTCTTGATCTCGCCCGGGACCTTGTCCTCGTTGTCCTTGAGGAACTTCTCGGTCTGGTAGACGAGCTGCTCGCCCTGGTTGCGGGACTCGGCGGCCTCGCGGCGCTTGTGGTCCTCCTCCGCGTACTGCTCGGCCTCCTGGCGCATGCGGTCGACCTCGTCCTTCGGCAGCGAGGAGCCGCCGGTGACGGTCATCTTCTGCTCCTTGCCCGTGCCCAGGTCCTTCGCGGTCACGTGCATGATGCCGTTGGCGTCGATGTCGAAGGAGACCTCGATCTGCGGGACGCCGCGGGGCGCCGGCGGCAGACCGGTCAGCTCGAACATCCCGAGCTTCTTGTTGTACGCCGCGATCTCGCGCTCGCCCTGGTAGACCTGGATCTGCACGGACGGCTGGTTGTCCTCGGCCGTGGTGAAGATCTCGGACCGCTTGGTCGGGATCGTGGTGTTGCGCTCGATGAGCTTGGTCATGATGCCGCCCTTGGTCTCGATGCCGAGGGACAGCGGGGTGACGTCGAGGAGCAGGACGTCCTTGACCTCGCCCTTGAGGACACCGGCCTGCAGGGCGGCGCCGATGGCGACGACCTCGTCCGGGTTGACGCCCTTGTTGGCGTCCTTGCCGCCGGTCAGCTCCTTGACGAGCTCGGCGACGGCGGGCATACGGGTCGAGCCGCCGACCAGGACGACGTGGTCGATCTCGCTGATGGAGATGCCGGCGTCCTTGATGACGTTGTGGAACGGCGTCTTGCAGCGCTCCAGGAGGTCCGCGGTCAGCTGCTGGAACTGGGCGCGGGTGAGCTTCTCGTCGAGGTGCAGGGGGCCCTCGGCGGAGGCGGTGATGTAGGGCAGGTTGATCGAGGTCTCGGTGGACGAGGACAGCTCGATCTTCGCCTTCTCGGCGGCCTCGCGCAGACGCTGCAGGGCCATCTTGTCCTTGCCCAGGTCCACGCCGTGGCCGGACTGGAACTGCTGGACCAGGTAGTCGACGATGCGCTGGTCCCAGTCGTCACCACCGAGGTGGTTGTCACCGTTGGTGGCCTTGACCTCGACGACACCGTCGCCGATCTCCAGCAGCGAGACGTCGAACGTACCGCCACCGAGGTCGAAGACCAGGATGGTCTGGTCGTCCTTGTCGAGGCCGTACGCCAGGGCGGCCGCGGTGGGCTCGTTGACGATGCGCAGCACGTTCAGACCGGCGATCTCGCCGGCCTCCTTCGTGGCCTGGCGCTCGGAGTCGTTGAAGTACGCCGGGACGGTGATGACCGCGTCGGTCACCTTCTCGCCCAGGTAGGCCTCGGCGTCCCGCTTCAGCTTCTGGAGCACGAAGGCGCTGATCTGCTGCGGGTTGAAGGGCTTCCCGTCGAGCTCGATCTTCCAGTCGGTGCCCATGTGACGCTTCACGGAGCGGATGGTCCGGTCCACGTTCGTGACCGCCTGGCGCTTGGCCACCTCTCCGACGAGCACCTCACCGTTCTTGGCGAAGGCGACGACGGACGGCGTGGTCCTGGCGCCCTCGGCGTTGGTGATGACGGTGGGCTCGCCGCCCTCCAGAACGCTGACGACGGAGTTAGTCGTGCCCAGGTCGATGCCGACCGCACGTGCCATGGTTGATTCCTCCAGCTGACTTGAGTGGAACGGACTCAAGTGTGCACGACGGCTCCCCACCGGTCAACAGACCTGAGCCGGGCAGGCTCAACTCTTATCCGCTCCTTACACGCAACGGCGCGCTGACCTGCGTGGATACGCTGCGTCGGGGGCCGTATGCAGGAACACGGAAGAGGGAGAGCACGACCACGAGGGCCCCTCCCGCCACCCACCACAGGGCACCGGCCCCGATCCGGCCGGCATGCGCGAGTACCCCGACGAGCACCCCCGACAACGCCCCGGCCCCCAGCAGCAGAGACGCCCCGGGCGCGGTCACCCCGAGCCGCCGCAGCCGGTGCGCGAGATGGTCGGGCCCGCCGCGCCCGAGCCCCCGCCCGGCCGACTTGCGCGTCACGAGCACCAGGACGGCGTCGGCGGCCACCACGGCGGTCAGCCCGAACAGGACCCCGGCGCTCGCCACGACCCCGGACCCGGCCCGGGCGTACACGGCCCCCACGGCGATCACGAACCCGGCGGCCATCGACCCGCAGCCGCCCAGCGCCACGCGCGCGGGATGCCAGTTGTGCAGGAGGAGGCCGGTCAGCGCGGCGGCCAGCACGCTCACCAGCCCCGCGACCGCGTCCATCACCTCGACGGCCGCGCAGGCCGCCACCCCGAAGGCGGTGACGACCCCGACCGTGCCCACCAGCCCGTCGGCGTGATCGAGCCCCCGGAACCCGGCCACCACCGCCACGACCCACCCGACGGCCAGCAGTCCGGTCCCGATCCCCGTCTCCGCGAACGGCACGACACACGCGGCCGCCACACCCGTACCGGCGGCCAGCACCCTCCGCCGCAACCGCCAGACGTCACCGGCGAGCCCGAGCAGGGCGACGGCGCCCGCGGCGACGAGCACCCCGTGCGTCCCGTCGCCGGGCGGCGCGGACCCCAGCCACTCACCGGCCACGACGACCAGGCCGGTGACGAGCACGACGGCCACACCCCCGGACAGCGGTACGTCCCGCTGCCGCCGCCGCTCGACCAGTCGCAGCCGTAGCGCGGGGGTCCGCAGGATGGCGGCGAGCAGGGCGGTCAGAAGGAGAGCGGTCGCGGCGGCGGTGATCCCGTAGAGCACGAATATAAGGTAGGCGGGACTATGACATTTCGGTATGAATAACACGGGTGGATCGCACGGGGCGCGGCCGGATCCGGTCCCCTCCTGAGGCAACCCTCAGCGATTCAGATCACTGCCCACCCGGCTACAGTGCGGCGGAAGATAGGGGTAGTCTCAGACGGACTGCATAAGTTACCGCTTAGTAATTTCGGGTAGACCTGCACAACGACAGGTCACCCCGACGAAACCCCTCGCAGGCCCGAGGAGCCCCCATGCAACTCGCCGCGATCATCGTGTCGCTGGTACTGACCGTGATCGGCGTCGCGCTGCTCGCACGCGCGATCGGCCAGTTCGTCCGGTACTTCAAGCTGGGCCAGCCGGTCCCGGCCGGAACCCGGACGGACAACCCCTACCAGCGCAGCGTGACCCTGGTGAAGGAGTTCCTCGGCCATACGCGCATGAACCGGTGGGGCATCGTCGGTGTCGCCCACTGGTTCGTCGCCGTCGGCTTCCTGACGCTGCCGCCGACCCTCGCCCAGGCCTTCGGCCAGCTGTTCCAGGCCGACTGGGTGCTGCCGGTCATCGGTGAGTTCCTGCCGTTCGAGATGTACATCGAGTTCATCGGTGTGATGACGGTCCTGGGCATCGCGGTGCTCATCGCGATCCGCCTGCTGAACCTGCCGAGCCGCCCGGGCCGCAAGTCCCGCTTCGCCGGCTCCAAGGCGGGCCAGGCGTACTTCGTCGAGTACGTCATCCTCACCATCGGCCTGGCGATCTACGTGCTGCGGGGCCTGGAGGGCGCGCTCCACCACGTCGACCACTACGAGGCGTCGTACTTCGCGTCGTACCCGCTGGTGCTCGCGTTCAAGGGCCTGAGCGTCTCCGCGCTGCAGAACCTCGTCTACTTCGTCGCCATGATCAAGATCGGCACCTCGTTCGTCTGGATGATCGTGGTGTCGCTCAACACCAACATGGGTGTCGCCTGGCACCGTTTCCTCGCCTTCCCGAACATCTGGTTCAAGCGCGAGGCGAACGGCGGCACCGCACTGGGCGCGCTCCAGCCGATGACGTCGGGCGGCAAGCCGATCGACTTCACCGACCCGGGCGACGACGACGTCTTCGGCGTCTCCCAGGTCGAGCAGTACTCCTGGAAGGGCCTGCTGGACTTCTCCACCTGCACCGAGTGCGGCCGCTGCCAGTCGCAGTGCCCCGCCTGGAACACGGGCAAGCCCCTCTCCCCCAAGCTGCTGATCATGTCGCTGCGGGACCACGCGCACGCCAAGGCGCCGTACCTGCTGGCCGGCGGCGGCAAGACCATGGAGGGCGAGGAGAAGGCGTCCGAGGAGCAGCTCGCCTCGGTGCCCGCGGCGGCGCTGGCCGAGGCCGAGCGGCCGCTGGTCGGCACGCTGGAGGAGAACGGCGTCATCGACCCGGACGTCCTGTGGTCCTGCACCACCTGCGGCGCCTGCGTCGAGCAGTGCCCGGTCGACATCGAGCACGTCGACCACATCGTCGACATGCGCCGCTACCAGGTGATGATCGAGTCGTCGTTCCCGTCCGAGGCGGGCACGATGCTCAAGAACCTGGAGAAGAAGGGCAACCCCTGGGGCCTGGCGAAGAAGCAGCGCCTGGAGTGGCTCAAGGAGGTCGACTTCGAGGTCCCGGTCGTCGGCAAGGACATCGAGGACCTGTCCGAGGTCGAGTACCTCTACTGGGTCGGCTGCGCCGGCGCCCTGGAGGACCGCGCCAAGAAGACCACCAAGGCCTTCGCGGAGCTGCTGCACATCGCGGGCGTCAAGTTCGCGATCATGGGCGGCGACGAGAAGTGCACCGGTGACTCCGCCCGGCGTCTGGGCAACGAGCCCCTGTTCCAGGAGCTCGGCATGGAGAACGTCATGGCGCTGAACATGGCGTTCGGCGAGGAGATGGACGAGGAGGGCAAGGTCGTCGCCGAGTCGGCGAAGCCCAAGTCCGCCAAGAAGATCGTCGCGACCTGCCCGCACTGCCTCAACACGATCGGCAACGAGTACCCGCAGCTCGGCGGCGACTACGAGGTCATCCACCACACGCAGCTGCTCCAGCACCTCGTGGACGAGGGCAAGCTGATCCCGGTCACGCCGGTCGAGGGCATCATCACGTACCACGACCCGTGCTACCTGGGCCGCCACAACAAGATCTACACGCCGCCGCGCGAGATCATCGCCGCCGTCCCCGGTGTCCGCAACGAGGAGATGCACCGCCACAAGGAGCGCGGCTTCTGCTGCGGTGCCGGTGGTGCGCGGATGTGGATGGAGGAGCGGATCGGCAAGCGCATCAACAACGAGCGCGTCGACGAGGCCCTCTCCCTCAACCCCGACATCGTCTCGACGGCCTGCCCCTTCTGCCTCGTCATGCTGACCGACTCGGTCAACGGCAAGAAGAACGACGGCAAGGCGAAGGAGTCCATCCAGGTGGTGGACGTGGCCCAGCTGCTCCTGGACTCGGTGAAGACGCCGGTCCCGGCGGAGAGCGCCGACGAGGACTCGGACGACGACGGCGAGCCGCCGGCCGGTACGGCGGACTCCGCGAGCGCGCCGGAGCCGGAGCCGGTGAAGTAGGCGGCCTCAACTGTTCTTTCCTGCGCCCCCTGTCCGAGTCATCGGGCGGGGGGCGTCGGCGTTCTACGACTGCTGCCATAGGGGTGGCACGGGCAGCCGCAGCGCGGCTGGAGCAGGATGCCAAGGGCGAAGGGGAGGGGCAGGTCGCGGGTCTGACGGCAGTGGGTGTGGAGGTCCTGGTAGCCAGGGCGGGCGGCGAGCGTGCACTCGGGGGACGAAGACGTCTGATCGGCGGGCCTCATGGTGAAAACCAGTCCGAGGGCCCGACACCAGGTGCCTGATCCCGGCTCTCGGCGATACGGAGGATGTCCCGCAAGGCCTCGGTGAGACGCTCGGCGAGGAAGCGGAGTTGCGCCTCGGTGGCGTCGGGGAGCAGGTCGTCGGCGTGGGCGAGGAGTTGAGCTCCCATGTCGAGCTTGGTCGCTTCGGCGATGTCGGCCAGGCGGGACACACGTCCGCCGCCGTCGTCCGTGATCAGGAAGCAGGCCTTGGCCTCGGGACCGCTCCAGGGCAGGAGTCGGAGGGTACGACGCGGGTCGGTGTGCATCAAGCTGCCTCGGTACCGGCGGCCGGATACAGGCCTGCGCCCGGCAGCCATGCCGATGTGGTGTCGCCCTGTTGGCACCACTGTTGCTGTTCGTGGGCGACGAGGTAAGGGCGCACGGCGACGGTGGAGGTGCCGTCGATGACGATGTCCGCGCAGTACGGGCTGCGGTGGGCGGGGAGAGGGTCGAATCGCGGAGAGGAAGCACCGGTTGCGGGGAGGGGATCACATAAGGCGGGGCGGTGCGCAGGGCGGAGCCGGCATGAAAGGCCCACCCAGGCTACGAGACGGCGCAGGAGCTCGGTCATGGCGCGCCCATTATCGCTATTCGCTAAAGGCGGCAAGATTGAACAGCTGAGTTCATCCTGAACCTCTGGTCACCAAGTCGCTTACCGTGTAAAGCGGCAAGGTCGAGGGGAGCGTCACTTGTGGGAGGACATCGTGAGCGCGAGCAGATGGATCAGTACGTCGATGCCGTATCTGACGCCCCGTGAGCAGGGTCAGAGCGACGCCTGGACCGCGGGCGCGGCCGCCCGGGGCAGGCGTGGCTCCCAGCGCATCGTCCATGCCGGAGAGGTGCCCGCTCCGGCCGAAGTCGCGCAGCTGCTCGGGCTCCAGGATGGAGAACCGGTCGTCGTACGACGCCGCCTGATCCTCCTCGACGACGAGCCGAACGAACTGACCGACACCTACTACCCCGCCCCCATGGCCCGAGGTACCCCTCTTGCCGGAACGGCGAAGATCCGGGGCGGAGCCGTCACCCTGCTCGCCGAGTTGGGGCATGTCGGCGCCCTCGTCAGGGAGGACGTGACCGCCGGTCTGCCGGATGAAGACGAGCAAGAGGCCCTGCGGCTCACCGAGACGGACCCCGTCCTGCGCCTGACCAGGCTCACCCTGAGTCACGACGACCGGCCGATTCAGGTGGACCGTATGGTGATGCCCGCCCGGCGCCAGCAGTTGCGCTACGAGATCAGAATCGGATGACCGTGCCCAAGGCAGAACCGGAAGCCCACGACCGCCGCTCACTGCACGAACGGATCGCGGCCGACCTGCGCGACGACATCATGACCGGCGCACTTCCGCCGAGTGCGAACCTTCCCTCCACCGCGCAGCTCAGGGCCCGTTTCGACGCCTCGAACGCCACGATCCAGAAGGCGCTGCAACTCCTCAAGGACGAGCGCCTGGTGGTGGGGCGTGCAGGTGCAGCGGTGACCGTACGCGAGCACCGGCAGCGGACGATACGTCCTGACACGTCTCTCACACCGGCAGCGGACGACGAGCCCTACCCCTGGCTGGCCGAGGCCGCCAAGCACGGCAGGGACGCCCGCATCACGCTCCTCGACGTGACGGAGACGAGAGCGCCCACGGACATCAGCGCCGCTCTCGGTCTCAGAGACGACGACACGGCCGTACTGCGCAGCCAGTTGCTGCTGATCGACGATGAGCCGGCAGAACTCGTGCGGTCCTACTACCCCTTGGTCGTCGCCCGGAGTACGCCATTGATGGAGCGGCGCCGCATCAAGGGCGGCACCGCGACCCTGCTCCGACAACTGGGCTACACGCCCCACCACTGTGTGGACCGGGTCTCGGCCCGCGTACCCACACAGGAACAGTTCGAGGCCCTGCGTCTTCCCGGCAGCCTGCCGGTCCTGTGCACGCTCCGGGTCGTCTACGCCGCCGACGGCCGCCCGATCGAAGCGACCTCCATGGTGAAGGCCGGACATCTCTACGAGCTGCAGTACGAGTTCGCGCCGGAGTAAGGAAAAGAGGCGTCCGCCTCCCCCGCTGTCGGTGGCAAGCGTCAACGTGCCGCTGCCATCCGTCCATGTCCGAGCACTTTGAGAAGCACGATGCCCGAAGACAGCCCCGAGCTGCTCGCGAGAGACCTGCGGACGCTGATACCGGAGTACGCGGGCCTGGCCCGGACCACCACCCTCCTCGATCCGGAGCCCGGCGACCCCGATGTGCGGGAGAGCTCCCTGGGAGGGGAGGGGGCAGGGGCGAGGCGGCCGACGTGAGACGGAGGGCGTGCGGGGGGCCGGTTGAAGGGTCGAGGGGGCGGGGTGACGGGCCGGTCGGGTCGTTGGCAGGATCCTTCCATGCAGTTCGACGATCACGGCAGCCTCCACGACGTCTGCATCCGGCGGCTCGGCGAGAGGGCCGGCCGGCAGTTCGCCGCCTTGGCGCGTCGCGGTTTTCGGCTGGTCCACGTGACGGGCGGGGCCGGGGTGACAGGCCGGTGCCGGCTCGGCGGTGCCGCACTCCTCGAACCGGGCACCCCCTGGCCCGAACTGAGCGGTGTCCCGCTGTCCCTGCACGCCGTTCTGGACACGGACGCCCTGGCACCCTGGCTGGGTCCCGAACTGCCCGTGCGGCCCGGTCTGCTGAACTTCTTCTACCTGGATCCGGACCTGCCGTACGAGGAGTACCGCACGCTGGACGTGTACCACCCCGGGGCGTGGCGCGTCGTTCCCGCCGACCCGGAGCGGGCCGTCCCGGTGACCGCGCCCGGCCCCGCGCGGAGTTACCCGGCGACGCCCGTCCACGCGGTCGAGGTGGCCATGCTCCCGGACTGCTGGGACGTCGAGGACCGCGATCTGGACTACGACCGGGACGAGCACTGGGGAGCGCCGTCCCTGTTCCTCACCGAGTGGGCGGACCTCGACGGCAACACCGCCGGCAGCCACTGCGCCTTCGGCTGGCCCGACACCGCCCACACCCTGCCGGTGACGTCCCGGGACGCCGACGGCCCGGCGGTCCACCTGCTCCAGCTGGCCGAGGACCCCGGACTCGGGTGGGGCTGGGGCGACGCCGGAGCGCTGTACTTCACGATCCCGGTGGGGGCGCTCGCAGCCGGCGACTTCGGCAAGGCAGTGGCTCAGGTCCTCTGCGGCTGAGACCGGCAGCGGGCACTCGACCGCCTGCCACCTGGGCTGACCGCGGATAACCGGCGAGAGCGCGGAGCAGTGGTACGCAACGGCGATACGGGGCGCACTTCGGGGGCGCGCGAAATTCGCGGATGCATGCGCCGAGCGGAGTGCGCACAGCTCGGGCTCATCGTGAATTGTGAAGATCGCGGCTCCTTGCTGTTGCAACCCGCTCGCAGGTGAGGGAACGTCACACCCCAACCGGAGCTGCGAGTTAGCCACTTCACACGTCTCGAATCAGTAAACGGGGTTCCGCTCAGCGAATAATTGTTGAACTATGAAGGTCCACAAATGAGGGGGGTTTGTGAAGATCACCGGTTGTGCTTTGCACACGGTCGGGCAAGGGGGCCCGGCAGACCGGTGACGCGGCGGTGGTGCCGTTCCCACGCCGCTTCTCACGCAGTACCACGCCACGGCTGCCTGCTTCAGGAACAGACAGCCGTACTTCAGGGGTGAGGAATCCACATGCACATATGTGTGCTGGGGCAGGGTTATGTCGGCCTGCCGCTGGCCGTGCGGGCCGCCGAGGCCGGGCACACCGTGACCGGCTACGAGCCCGACCGGGCGCGTTGCGCGGCACTGGCCGCCGGATCGTCGTACGTCGAGGACATCGGCGACGAGCGGCTCCGGGCGGTGCTCGGCACGGACGCCTACTACGCGACCTCCGACCCGCAGGACCTCAAGGGGTTCGACGTCGCCGTCATCACCGTCCCCACGCCGCTCACGGACCGTGCGCCGGACCTGAGTTGCGTACGGGAGGCCGGCCGCGCGCTCGCCGAGTGGATCGAGCCGGGCGCGACCGTCGTACTCGAGTCGACGACCCACCCCGGCACCACGCGCGACGTCCTCGTCCCGCTGCTGGAGGAGGGCTCCGGCCTGGTCGCCGGACGGGACTTCCACGTCGGGTTCAGCCCTGAGCGCATCGACCCCGGCAACCCCGACTGGCGGCTGGAGAACACGCCGAAGATCGTCGCCGGGCTCACCGAGGGCTGTCTGCGGCGGGTGAAGGACTTCTACGACACCGTCACCGACGTCACCGTGCCGGCCTCCGGCCTGGAAGAGGCCGAGCTGGCCAAGGTGTTCGAGAACACGTACCGGCACGTCAACATCGCGCTGGTCAACGAGCTGTCGCGGATGGCGCACACGCTCGGCGTCGACGTCTGGCACACGCTGGAACTGGCCGCGACGAAGCCTTTCGGGTTCACCAGGTTCCTGCCCGGGCCCGGGGTCGGCGGACACTGCCTGCCCATCGACCCGGTCTACCTCAGCCACCACGTGAAGGCCCGACACGGGCAGACCTTCCGGCTCATCGAGCTGGCCCAGGACATCAACGAGAGCCAGCCGGACTACGTGGTCCGCCGGCTCCAGGACGCCCTGAGCCGCCGCTTCCGGCGAAGCGTCCACGGCGCACGGATCCTCGCGCTGGGGGCGGCCTACAAGCCGGGCACCTCGGACGCCCGCCAGTCCCCCGCCGTCGAAGTCACCGACCGGCTGCGGCAGATGGGGGCGGACGTCACCGTCGTCGATCCGTATCTGCCCGAGGGCGGCAGCCGGGCCATCCCCTTCGCCGCGGCGGGCGCGGGGACGGGTGCGTGCGTCGCCGACTTCGACGCGGTCGTCCTGCTCACCCCGCACACCGAGTTCGACCTCACCCGGCTCGCCGCCGAGGCCGCCTTCGTCCTGGACACCCGCGGCGTCATGACCGCCGCACCCCACATCGAACGGCTCTGACGAGCCCCGCAAAGGAAAGAGGCACAACATGTACGGACAGAACGGTGTGGGCGCCGCGATCGGGACCGCCACGGGCGGAGCCGCGCTGGCCGCGACCGGCGGAACCGCGCTCGGGTGGATCGTGCTGGCGGCCATGCTCCTGGTGATCGGCGGTGTCGCCGCGTTCCGCATGGCGACCCGCGGCAAGCGAGTGACCGCTTGAGCGCGTACCGGAACCGGACGCCGCGGGTGAGGCTCACCGCGGTGACCGCCGTGGTGGTGGCGGCTCTGGCCGCCGCCACCGTGGTGGTGCACATCCAGTCCAAGAGCCCGGTCCTGACGTTCTACTGGTGGCTGGGCATGGCGGTGATCGTGCTGTGCCTGGTGTCGTTCCTGAAGGGCCGGTCCTTCACCCACCTCCCCGTCGCGCCGGGCCGGACGGTGGCGATCATTCCGGCGTTCGAGGAGCCCACGGAGAACCTGCACCGCACGGTGCGCTCGCTGCTGGCGCAGACCCACCCGATCGACGAGATCCACGTCATCGACGACGGCTCGCGTCAGCACCCCGTCGAACCCTTCGACCACCCCCGGGTCTTCTGGCACCGGCAGGAGAACAAGGGCAAGCGCGGCGCGCAGGTCACCGTGCTGCGGCATCTCCAGGAGCAGGGCAGGCGATTCGACTTCGTCCTCACCATCGACTCCGACGGCGAGCCCTTCCCGGACGCCCTGGAGCAGCAGCTGCGGGCCATGAGCAATCCGCGGATCCAGGCCACCACCGGCATGATCTACATCCGCAACTTCGAGGAGACCTGGGTCTCCCGGGCGGCGGACATCGACATCGGCACCTCGTGCGTGATGATGCGCTCCTCGCGCTCCATGCTCGGTGCCCTGGAGACCACCTCGGGGGCGCTGGCCCTCTACCGTGCCGAGTTGCTCTACGACCACCTCGACGCCTACGAGGTGGAGTGCGGCACGGGCGACGACCGCTGGCTGGCGCTCCGGGCTCTGATGCGCGGCGAGGTCGTGGCGGTCAACGAGGCCGGGGTCGTCACCGACATGCCGACGACCCTGAGGAAGACCTACCGCCAGCGGCTGCGGTGGGCCCGCTCCTGGTGGTGGATGCTGCCGTTCGTGTACGCGCGGCTGTCGCTCAAGCAGCTCATCTCGCCGACGTTCGGGCTGCTCCAGCTGGTCATCACCCCCGTGATGCTGGCCTGGATCGTCGTCATGACGCTCCTGACGCTGGGCGGGCGATACCACAACCCGGGCCTCGGCCTGGTGTATCTCGCCGTGTACCTGGTGGTGCGGTTCGGCCAGTCCGGGCTCTACGTGCTGATGCGCCCGGACATGACCGCCCGCCAGCGCTGGCACTCCTGGCTCATCGGCACCCCGGCGGCCGTGTTCATGAACATCGTGCTGCTGTGCCCCACCCGCTACTGGGCCCTGTTCAAGCTGCGGGACAACGCGTGGCAGTCGCGCGGGCTGACGGCGAAGACGGTGCTGCCCAGGGCCGGCTCGGCGGAGAAGGGCGAGCCGGCAGGTCTTGCCCTGTAGCAGCGCTGGTTTAGTTTTGAAGGTTCCATCGGTGCTGCGCCTGGGATCAGATGGTTATCAAGGCGTGACATCCCGACAATTACCGGACATAGAGGCCGGAATCGTGGCTTCCGTCACAGCCTGCCCGATCTTGATCTGCTTCTGTTGATCTCGACCACACCAAGTCGCATGCCCACACCTCCCGCCTCACGAGGGCGGGAGGTTGCGCGTGCGCGCAGCTTCACAGAGACATACGGGGACAGATGTTCACCAGAACGACCGACCGGACCCTCTTCACGCGCGGCACCGCCATGCTCGTGTCCGCCCTCACCGCGGGCGCGATCTTCACCGCGAGCACCGGTGCGCACGCGGCCGACGCCACCCCGCGCACCACCGCTCCGGTCTCCGCCGGAATCACCGCTCCGGCCGCCGCCGTCACCGCCGACGAGGCCGGTGACGACGCCCAGTGGGAGGCCCTGCTGACCTCCATGCTGTCCATACCCGAGGACGTGCTGGAGAAGGGGGACGCGGCCACCGCCGCCTACCTGAAGGAGCAGGAGCAGAAGAGCAAGCCGCCCCGCGGGCAGCGTTTCGGCTGGCCCAGCTTCGGCTGCATGGGCGCCGTCGCGGTCGCCATCGGCACCAACCTCCTGCCCGCCGCGAAGATGGTGAAGATCGTCAAGGTGGCGAAGCGCGTCGGGGTCAAGCGGATCGTCAGCGCGATCAAGGCCATCCGCAAGGGCAAGGGACACACACTCGCCAATGACCTCCAGTGGGTCGGCGCCCAGCTCCTGGGCCTCGAAGGCGTCAAGGCAGCCTGCCACTAGCAACGATCGGAGGCATCGACATGCTGGCAGCCAACATCGTTCTCGCCTGCGAGACCCTGCTGGTCGTCACGGGCATCATCTGGATGCTCGCCGTCGTCCGCACCGGGGCGCGGGTCGCCGGGGCCGAGCGTCCGCGCCTCGGCCTCATCCAGCCCACCGGAGAGCTGATCACCGCCGCGGCGCTGAGCCTCGGTGCGGGGTGGGCCGTCACCCGCCACGAGGTGCCCAACCTGCTCGTGCTCGCCATCCTCGGGATCGCCCTCCCCGCCATGGCCGGCATGGCCCTGGCACTGATCATCCGCCAGGAGGAGTCACCGCTGCGCAGTGCCCGCGGCTGGCCGGTCCTGCTCGTGCCCGTCGTCGGAGGCGCGACCGCCGGTCTGGCACCTCACCTGTTCTGACCGGCAGGTGTTCGGCCGACCGACGGCATGAGTGACGGCATGTCCGACCACGTGTCCGACCACATGTCCAATGACATGCGCAATGACATGCGCAATGACATGTGCAATGACATGTCCGACGGCGTGACCGGCGGGTGGGGCGGCGTCCGGCCCGCCCGGGACCCCGGAGCCTCCGGGCGCCCCCGCACCCCCGGCGCCCCTGCCCCCGGAAATTAACCGAACTCACGTACAACCCTTACGCCCCTCCAAGGGTCTCTTGATCGCCGACCGGCCGTGAACGCCCGGGCAACGCCCGGCGAACACGGCCGGTACGGCCCTCCATCGACTGTGGATGTCCGCCAGGCATCCCCCGCATGCAGCAGGAGACCCGCATGCAGCAGCACGAGCGCCCCGCCGGGCGCCGTCCCGCGTCCGCCCGCCCGTTCCGGCGCTCCCGCGCGCGGCTCGCCCTGGCGACCGCCGCCGCGGCCGCGCTGACCGGCACGCTGCTCTCGGCCGCGACCGGCCCGGCGACGGCCGCCGACGGCACGCACACCCCGCGGGCCGACTTCAACAACGACGGCTTCGGCGACGTCGCGTTCTCCGCCTCCGGCGCGTACGTGAGCGGCAAGAAGGACGCCGGGCAGCTCGTCGTCCTCTACGGCACTACGACCGGAGTGTCCTCCGCGAAGCGGTCCGCGATCAGCCAGAACACCACCGGCACCCCCGGCACCGCCGAGACCGGCGACGTGTTCGGCGCCGACAGCGCCTACGCCGACTTCAACGGCGACGGCTACGACGACCTCGCCGTCTCCTCCCCGATGGAGGACGTCGGCAGCGACAAGGACGGCGGCTCCGTCACGCTCCTGTGGGGCTCCCCCCAGGGCATCACCGGCAAGGGCGTCTCGATCGCCGACGCGGCCCCCACCAAGCACGACCGCTGGGGCCGGAATCTCGCCGCCGGTGACTTCGACGGTGACGGCAAGGCCGACCTGGCCGTCGGCAACACCTCCAACACCGTCTACGTGCTCAAGGGCGGCATCAGCGCCTCCGGCACGGCGGTGAAGGGGCGCTACGGCGTCAAGGCCCCGGTCCAGGCGTCGGGCGACGGCTCCGGCCCGCTCAACATCACCGCGGGCGACGTCAACGGCGACCACCGCACGGACCTGGTCGTCGACGGCTTCGAAACCGCCACCGGCCAGTACTGGAACACCAACTACCTGCTGCCGGGCACGAGTTCCGGGCTGTCCGCCGCCGGGGCCCAGCCGCTGAAGGCCGGTGTCATCACCGGGATCGGCGACATCAACGGCGACGGGTTCGGCGACATCGTCACCGGCATGCACTGGAACAAGACCGATGACGGAGTGACCTTCCCCGGAGCCTCCGACGGCGGCAAGGTGTGGATCACCTACGGCACCGCGGACGGCGTCGGCTCCACCACCGGCATCACCCAGAACACCGGCAATGTGCCTGGGAGTTCGGAGAAGAACGACTACTTCGGCTACGAGCTGGAACTCGGCGACGTCAACGGCGACGACTACCAGGACCTCGTGGTCGGGGTGGCGGGCGAGGACATCGGCTCGGTCGCCGACGCCGGCCAGCTCGTCGTGCTGTACGGCTCGGCCTCCGGCCTCAACACCTCGACCGGCATGCAGTCGTTCGCGCAGAGCACCGCGGGCGTGCCCGGCTCGGACGAGAAGGGCGACTTCCTCGGGACCGACGTGAAGCTCGACGACGTCACCGGCGACGGCAAGGCCGACGTGGTGGCCGGCTCGTACGAGAACGGCGGCAACGGCGCGGTCCTCTACCTGCCGTCCAACGGCACGAAGATCACCGCCACGGGTTCCCGCACCGTCTCCCCCAGCGACTCGGGCGTCTCGACGACGGGCTACCCGAACTTCGGCGCGAACTTCGGCGACTGAGCCGTCCCGATCCGACGGGCTCGTCTCACACCGGCCGAGCCGGATCCACCCACGTCGCCGGAGCCCCCTGGGGCGGAGCCAACCCGCCCCGAACAGCCACCCGTCGGGCGGCGGAGCCACCCACACCACCCAGCCACCGCCCGACGGAACACCTCGCCCCCGCCGGGCTACGTGCCGACGGAACACCGCACCGCCGCCGGGCTACGTGCCGACGGAACACCGCACCGCCGCCGGGCCACCCGCCGCCGGAGCACCCCGCACCCCCTCCGGGGCCCGGTCTCCCAGGCCCGGCCCCTTCCCACCCGGAGTCACACCTTGCGCAAGCGCACCCTCCTGCTGGCCGCCACCCTCACCACCGGCCTGCTCACCACCGCCCTGGCCTCGCCCGCCACCGCCGCCCCCTCCGGTCTCGCCGGGGACTTCAACGGCGACGGCTACCGGGACATCGCGACCGGCGCCCCGTGCACCACCGTCGGCTCGGCCTCCTGCGCCGGTGCCGTCGTCGTGCTCTACGGCTCGGCGTCCGGTGTGTCGGCCACCCGCAAGGCCGTCATCACCCAGAACTCCACGGGGGTGCCCGGCACCGCCGAGTCCGCCGACCTGTTCGGCGCCTCTCTGGCCGCGGGCGACCTGGACCGGGACGGCTACTCCGACCTCGTCGTCGGCGCCCCCAACGAAAGCATCGGCGACCGGGACGCCGTCGGCTCCGGCACGGTCCTGTGGGGCGGCAAGTCGGGCCTGGCCGGCGGCAAGGGCCTGCCGCAGCCCAGCACCCTCGCCGAGTACGGC
Source organism: Streptomyces sp. NPDC059696 (assembly GCF_042733745.1). Lineage (NCBI taxonomy): Bacteria > Bacillati > Actinomycetota > Actinomycetes > Kitasatosporales > Streptomycetaceae > Streptomyces > Streptomyces sp. NPDC059696. The sequence continues at coordinate 33,627 of NZ_JBHWFG010000025.1, read as the reverse complement.
GGCTTCTCCCAGGGCATCGCCACCGGCGACTTCGACGGCGACGGCGACCTCGACGTGACGCTCACCGGCCAGAGCCACACCCGCATCTACAACGGCCCCTTCACCCGCACCGGCGGCCCGCTGAACAACCTCCGCGTCGGCGAACTCGGCACCACCTTCCAGGTGATGGCGGGCGACCTCACCGGCGACGGCACGGCCGAGCGCGTCTACCCGTTCACCGTCGACGGCGACTCCGGCGGCCAGATCCTCTACTTCCGCTGGAACGGCATGTCGCACAAGATGGCCGAGCTGCCGAACGCCGACGGCACCCAGGGCGCGATCGGCGACATCAACCACGACGGCTACGGCGACCTCGTCCTCGGCGACTCCACGGACCCGTACGAGCTCAAGCCCGGCGGCCACAAGGGCGGCCAGATCACCGTCTGGTACGGCGGTCCGGACGGTCCCGACCCGGCGCAGCAGCCGACCGTCGTCCACCAGGACACGGAGGGCGTGCCCGGCGCGGGCGAGACGGACGACGGTTTCGGCCTGTCCGTGAGCACCGGCGACATCAACGGCGACGGATACGCCGACGTGGCGGTCGCCGCCCCGGGCGAGGACATCGGCGCGACGAAGAACGCCGGCTCGGTGACCGTGCTGTTCGGCTCCGCGTCGGGGCTGAAGACCAGCGGCGCGAAGTCGTATACGCAGGACACCGCCGGTGTGCCCGGCTCCGCCGAGTCCTGGGACCAGTTCGGGACCGCGGTCGACCTGACCGACGTGACGAAGGACGGCAAGGCGGACCTGTCCGTCGGCGTCGACGGCGAGAACTCCACGGGCGGCCTGTGGTTCCTGCGCGGCTCGGCCTCCGGCCTGACCACCAGCGGCGCGCAGGGCATCACCACCGCCGCCATCGCCCTCAAGTCCGGCCTCTACTTCGGCTCGGCCATCGCTCAGTGACGTCCCGTCGACCCTTCCGTGAGGCACGAACCCCCATGCGCACCCGTATCGCGACCACCGTCCTCGCCGCGGCCCTGACCCCGCTCGCCCTCACCCTCTCCGCCCCGGCCGCGCACGCCGTACCGGCCGCCGCCCCGTACGACTTCAACGGCGACGGCCGCACCGACCTCGCGATCGGCGCGCCCGGCGCCACGGTCGCCGGGCAGGCGCGGGCCGGCGCCGTGTCGGTGGTCTACGGCAGCACGAGCGGCCCGAAGACCTCCACCCGGACCCTCCTGACGCAGAACACGGCCGGGATGCCGGGCACCGCCGAAGCCGACGACGCCTTCGGTTCCGCCCTCGCCTCCGCCGACCTGAACACCGACGGCTACGCCGATCTGCTGGTCGGCACGCCCGGCGAGGACGGCAGCGACAACAACGACGGCACGGTCACCATCGTGTGGGGCTCGCCGTCCGGCCTGTCCGGCGCCCGTACGCTGTTCAGCTTCTTCAGCACCGACTACGACCGCTACGGCCGGACGCTGGCCGCGGGCGACTTCGACGGCGACGGGAACGTGGACGTCGCGGTCGGCTCCACCGGCCCGGTCACCCTCTCCCTCGTGAAGGGCCCGATCGACAAGACCGGCGCTCACAACGGCGGTTCGGGCTCGAGCAACGACTGGTGGTCGTCCTCGAACGGCGTCACCCACCTCTCCTCCGGCGACGTCGCCGGCGACGGCCGCCCCCGCGTCGTCCTGCACGGCCGTACCGCGCACGACAACGCCGCCGCCACCTCCCTCGCCGACATGAAGATCAGCAACTACGGCGACTGGCTGCAGAAGCTGCCCGCCGGGTTCGTCTCCGCCGTCGGCGACATCGACCGCGACGGCCACGCCGACATCGTCGTGGGCAACGACCGGGAGGCCTCCGCCGACCCCGGGGGCGCCCTCGGCGGTAAGGTCACCGTCGTCTACGGCGGACCCGCCGGCGCTGACAGCGCCCGCGCCCCGCTCGTCCTCACCCAGGACACCGCCGGGGTGCCCGGCGCCGCCGAGAAGGGCGACCGCTTCGGCAGCGGCGTCTCGCTCGGGGACGTCAACGGCGACGGGTACGCCGACCTGGCCGTCGGCACCGCGGGCGAGAACGGCTCCGCCGGTGCGGTCACCGTCCTGTACGGCTCGGCGTCCGGGCTGACCACCAAGGGCGCCACGTCGTACACCCAGAACACCGCCGGTGTGCCGGGTGCCTCCGAGGCGGGCGACCGGTTCGGCGAGCGCGTCACCCTCACCGACCACACCGGCGACCACCGCGCCGACCTGTCCGTCTCCGCGCCGGGCGAGAACGCCGGCGACGGGGCCGTCTGGTCCCTGCGCGGCACGGCGACCGGCCCGACCACCTCCGGCTCGACGAGCTTCGGCCCGAGCACGACCGGCATCTCGACGGCCGGCACCCCGGGCTACGGCACCGCGCTCACCTCCTGACCACCACCACGTCCCACCCGACGCCCCCGGCGTCCTCGGCCCCGGGCACCTCGGCAGCCCTCACCCAGACCGCTTCCGGCGGCCGCGGGGCCGGCGACACCCTCGGTTACGCGCGGCGCGAGCCCCCCGCCGGAGCCGGGCGGCGGCTTCGCCGACCGGCCGACGGGAGAGCGACGGGCCCCGGCGGGTAGCCCGTACGGCCCAACCCTGACCCCCCACCGGCACCCAAAGCCCCTTCCCCTTAAGGGATGTCACAGCTCGGCCGCAAAGCCGGGCCCGGAAGCCCGGGCCCGGCACGCCACCGCCGGGGACCAGGTACGTTCGAAGACGTGGCTGGATTCAGGATCGGACGCGGCCGGAACAACGGCGCTCCTCAAACGCGACCGCACAACCCTCCGTACGGGCAGCAGACGCCGCAGGGACCGTCGTACGGCTCCCCGCCGGCGCCGCAGCCGTACCCTCAGCAGCAGCCGTACGGCAACGGCGGCGGTCCCTCGTGGCCGCAGCCGAACGCCGGGCACGGCGGCGGCTACGGCGGGCAGGGCGAGCCGGAGTACTTCGGTGACGGCGCGTACCCGCCCGGCCCGCAGGGTCCGGCCGACCCGTACGCGGCGAACAACCCGGGCCACACCCAGGCCTTCTCGGTCGGTGAGGACCCCTACACGCAGGGCGACACCTACCGCGCCGGCTCCGCGGCCCCCGCACCCGGCCCGATCGGCCCGCGCCTGCACTGGAAGGCCCTGCTCCGGGGGGTCGTCCTCGCCCCGAACCAGACGTTCCTCCAGATGCGGGACTACTCGATGTGGGGCCCGGCCCTCATCGTCACGTTCCTCTACGGCCTGCTGGCGGTCTTCGGCTTCGACGGCGCCCGCGAGGATGCGATCAACGCCACACTGTCCAACGCGGTGCCGATCGTCCTGACGACGGCCGTGGCGATGGTGCTCAGCGCGTTCGTCCTGGGCGTGGTCACCCACACCCTGGCCCGCCAGCTCGGCGGCGACGGCGCCTGGCAGCCCACGGTCGGCCTGTCGATGCTGATCATGTCCCTCACGGACGCGCCCCGCCTGGTCTTCGCGATGTTCGCGGGCGGCGACGCGACGTTCGTCCAGCTGCTGGGCTGGGCCACCTGGGTCGCGGGCGGCGCCCTGCTGACCCTGATGGTCAGCCGCTCCCACGACTTGCCCTGGCCGAAGGCGCTGGGCGCGTCGGCGATCCAGCTGATCGCCCTGCTGTCGATCGTGAAGCTGGGCACGGTCTGATCTTCCGCGGGTACGAGAGAGGGGCTCCCGAAGGGGAGCCCCTCTCTCGTCTTCTGTCTGTCCCTGCTGGTCAGGCGTCCAGCACCTGGCCGTCCCGTCCGCCCCATGTCCGCAGGCAGTGGTGACCGGATCAGGTCACCGCCACCGATTCGATCAAGGGCCCGCTCCGCCTGCTCTTCAGGGGAGCTTGTGGGCGAGGACGTCGAGGCGCTCGACGGAAGGTGGTTGGGCGAACAGCTCGCCGGCTCGTTCCATCAGGGCGCTGCCCAGGCGGCCGGTGAGATGGGCCTGGCGTGCATCGTCGTCGGGAAAGGCGTCGAAGATGGCGAAGGTGGACGGGCTCAGGCGCACAGCGAACCAGGCGACGGTGCCGGGCTCCTCCTGAACGAGGTCAAGGCCCTTGCGGAGAAAGGCGGCGACCTCTTCCTCCTTGCCGGGCAGGGCCTCGACCCGTACGTGCAGCGCGACGTTGACGTCGGCCATGAGGGGACTCCTTCTCTGACGCTCGGCCGCCCGGGAACGGCAGGCACCGAAGTGAACGGTTGACGTCGGACGGTTCGCCTCTATGACCGCATCGACACCTCATCCTCCACCGTTTTGTCCCGGTTCGCAGTCTTGGGCGCGTCTATGTGGGTTCCGAAGCATGCTCGGCCTCCGCCGAGGGTGAGGGATGCCGACGAAGGCTCTCGTACACGACGGGCGGCTGTGCGAGGTGCGGGTCGGCCCCCGCGGCGAGGCCGTCCACGACAAGGAGCGGGGACTGGAAACGGGGACTGCAAGCGGGGACTGCAAGCGGGGACTGACGTGGCGTCCCCGGCACGGCGCTTCTCGTGGAGCCGCGCGCCCGCGATACGGGCGAGAACATCCGCTTCTCGCGTGAGATGCCAGCGGTTGATGATCTACCCGGAGCAGGGATTCGTGATCAGCCGGCCACTCCCTGTCGACGTGCTCGAAGCGTACGAGCGCCTCCGCCGAGCGGGAATCACGAGCCGACTCCTGACCACCGGCACACCCTCGGCCTGAGCCTGACCGGATGAGGCCACGGGCTGACGGATCCGAAACCCGAAGACCAAGAATCCCCGGTCACCACAGACCGGGGATCTTTGTGGAGCAGCAGGTCAGAGCGCTTCCCTGTTCTCCTTCGGCGCCTCGCCCGACTTGTGCACGGGAGGCAGGACACTCCACGGGAAGTTGATCCAGTCGTCGGTGCGCTTCCACACGTACTCGCACTTCACGAGCGACTGGGACTTCTCGTAGACGACGGCGCTGCGCACCTCGGCGACGGTGTCGAGGCAGAAGTCGCGCACCAGCTTGAGCGTCTTGCCGGTGTCGGCGACGTCGTCGGTGATCAGCACCTTCTTCTGCGAGAAGTCGATCACGTTGGGGACCGGCGCGAGCATGACGGGCATCTCGAGGGTCGTCCCCACGCCGGTGTAGAACTCCACGTTCACCAGGTGGATGTTCTTGCAGTCGAGGGCGTAGGCGAGCCCGCCGGCCACGAAGACGCCGCCGCGGGCGATGCTGAGGACTATGTCGGGCTCGTAGCCGTCGTCGGCGATGGTCTGCGCGAGCTCGCGCACGGCGACGCCGAACTTCTCGTAGGTCAGGTTCTCCCGCACTGCGCTCATGCTGTCGTCGCTCACACCTGGGTCCGGTGGAAGTTGAGGAAGGAGCGGGAGGCGGTCGGGCCGCGCTGCCCCTGGTACCGGGATCCGTACCGCTCACTGCCGTAGGGGAAGTCGGCGGGCGAGCTGAGCCTGAACATGCACAGCTGCCCGATCTTCATGCCCGGCCAGAGCTTGATGGGCAGGGTGGCGAGGTTGGACAGCTCCAGGGTCACGTGCCCGCTGAAGCCGGGGTCGATGAACCCGGCGGTGGAGTGCGTCACCAGCCCCAGGCGCCCCAGCGAGCTCTTGCCCTCCAGCCGGGAGGCGAGATCGTCGGGCAGGGTGATGACCTCGTAGGTGCTGGCGAGGACGAACTCCCCGGGGTGCAGGATGAACGGCTCGTCGCCCTCCGGTTCCACGAGCCGGGTCAGGTCGGCCTGCTCGATGGCGGGGTCGATGTGGGGGTACCGGTGATTCTCGAACACCCGGAAGAAGCGGTCGAGGCGCACATCGATGCTCGACGGCTGCACCATCGATTCGTCGTACGGGTCGATCCGCACCCGCCCTGCATCGATCTCGGCCCGGATGTCTTTGTCTGAGAGAAGCACGCCCCGAGGATACGCAAGGCGCGCGGAGCGACCACAACCGGACGTCTCCGCGCGCCTTGTGCCTGTTGCTGTCCTGCTGGGTCCGTCACGGCCGCCGCGAGGCGGCCGGTGCTGCCGCTACCGCTTCTGATAGCTGACGGGCACCACGCTCCGGAGCCGCGCACAGCGCGGGCACCGAAGCAGCCGCCCGGGGCCGAGCCGCTCGGCCTGCTGCATCGGGAACGAAGCGGTGCTGAACACGTGCCCATCGGCACAACGGACGACGGTGCGCTCCATCAAGTCCAAGAGTCCCTTCCCCAAGAGCCGCGTCTGGCTGCTGCTTGCCTGACGACAAAAGCCACAGTACGGGATCAAAGGGACGGCCCTCCAGGCGGCACTCCGGTCCCGCCCGAGCCCTCTCAAGCCACTCCACCGTACGCCCCAACTGCGTTCCCCCGCAGCCGCATCCCACGCCTGAAACGTCCTCAGGCCTCGCGGCGCGAACGCCGGAGGCCTGGCATGAGGTAGAGTGAGCGAGCATTCGACACCGACCCCGGTCGGCGTCTTACGCGGGTGTAGTTTAATGGTAGAACATCAGCTTCCCAAGCTGAGAGCGCGAGTTCGATTCTCGTCACCCGCTCCATGATGAAGGCCCAGGTCAGAGACCTGGGCCTTGTTGTTGTCTGCACTGATCAGTCCGCGTATGCCAGAAGCGCGCCAGATCCGCACCAGCTTCCCACCACAAGGGCCGCGCACCTGCGTCCACAGCTTGTGGACGCAGGTGCGACACAGACACGCTCACACGTCACCGCGTTCTCAGCACTCGCAAGATCAGATCTCAGACTCCCCACACACCCGCATAACCACCGGGCCCGGCGACCGGCGGGAGCGGTCACTTCGCGGCACACCAAGGTAGGTGCCGTCACTCAGGTACTCGGCGGCAGATTCCCGCCGTGATCGTGCGGTGCCGGGCGGGACGAGGGCGTAGTAGCGGCGGAATCCCGGGTCACGGATGACCGGGCCACCACCGAGGCAGCGGCCCAATCGATCGCTCACCGTGTACGGGCCAGCAGCGGCGACTGCCCGTGCACGATCGGCTCAGGCAGACGAACCGCCTCGAAGAACCTCCCCAACGGAATCACGGCTGGGCTCGCGGCCCTGTTCCCTGCCGAGCGGTGGCTGGCGTCCGCCCACGCAAGTTCATGACGCCTTCTGGCGTAGGCGAATCGTCCGCTGGGCCGTCTCCGGGCCGCCGGGGGTCAGAGGCCGTTGACATCCATGGCTGACATCAACGACGCCGGACGGAGACGTACATCAGCGCTCCTGTCCGGCCATTGGTCCAGTCGGCGGCATCAGTCGTAACGGGCTCCGATCGAACTCCTAAAGCGGGTGTCGCAGGTTCGATTCCTGCCGGCGCACCAGCGCAAAGGTCCCGGACCATGATCGTTCCGGGACCTTTGACATGAGCTTCTGACATCAACGCCGGCGGTCGAGTTCCCTCTCTTCGGCTACCAGCGAACCGTCTGGCCCTCCGGGGTAACGGTGACGGTGAACTCCTCAAGCTCCGGTGCACCGGCGGCGTACCAGCGGCCGAGCTGTTCTTCCACGCGGTCCCAGAGCCCCTCCGGCCCGCCCTGCCGGACGAGTCGGCGGCCCCCGTCTTCGTACACCGCGGCCCACGAACCGGATCCGACATCGAGCAGGACGTCCTCGGTGCGCCCGTCCCGCTGCATCGTCAGTCGTTGAGCGCCCGGCACGGCGAGCTGCGTGACGAAGCGTGCGCTCCAGTTGTTCAGCACGTCGGCCCCGGTGACGGTCTCGCGTTCCTGGCCGTCGTCGAGGTCGGGGAGCATGCCTAGCGAGGGCGGCAGCTGCGGCCGGGCGAGCATGAAGGAGATCTGCCCCCCGAGCAGTCTGCCGTGGGCCACCCCGTCGTCGCCGACAGTGAGCCGGGCCAGCTCCGAGGCGTACAGCCACCCACACAGAGTCGCCAGGATGACCCCGCCCGGTGCGGTCTGCTCGATCCAGGCGTGCGGCACCTCCAGCACCCCGCAGGTGGCGACCAGTCGGTCGTACGGGGCCCCGTCCTTGTGCCCGGCAAGGCCGTCACCGACAACCAACTCGGGGAAGTAGCCGCAGGAACCCAGGGCAGCACTCGCCCTGCTGGCCACCTCCGCATCCACCTCCACTGAGGTCACCAGCTCGTCTCCGAGTCGGTGGCACAGCAGCCCGGTCGAGTAACCAGTGCCGGTGCCGATCTCAAGCACCCGGTTGCCGTCGTCGACCTGGAGCTCCTCCAGCATCCGCACGACCAGGCTCGGCATGGTGCTGGACGACGTGGGGGTGCGCAGGATCTCACCGCGGATGTCGCCCGGCATGACGGTCCCGGCGATCTGAGTGACCAGAGACTCATCCGCATAGCAGCGCTCCAGCCAGCCGGCGGTGTCGGGCAGGACTGGCCGCCAGGCGGTCGGTGCGGAGCCTTCGACCTGGTCGAAGAAACCGCCGCGCAGGAACTCATGGCGGGGCACGGTTTCGACAGCCGCGCGCCACGGCGGGGTGCGCAGGAAGCCTCCACCGGCGAGTCGACCGGCCAGCGCACGGCGATGGGCTGCGGAGTCCACCAGGGGCATCAGCGCATCTTCCTTTCCAGCAGGTCGGCCATGGCTTCGAGCATCGGCAAGCCGGTCTCCGGTTCCAGCCAGTACCACTGCCCGGACGGGTTGCACTCCAGGAACCACCATTGCCCCTCGCGGTCGATGGCGAAGTCGAAAGCGCCGAAGACGAGGCCGAAGCGGGCCAGGTATGCGTGCAGGGCGTCGACGATGCCGGGCGGCGGGCTGGTCACGGAGTAGCGCAGACTGCTGTAGTCGGTGCGCCAGTCCAGCAGGTCCGAGTCGATACGGACAGGGAAGACCCGGTCACCGATGACGGTCACGCGTACGTCCGCGGTCTTCTCGATCCGCTGCTGGAACAGGTGCGCCGTGCCGGAGACGGCCTCATCGATGTCATCGGCCGCCACCTCGGCGACCTCTACGGTGCAGGAAACCCCGTCGATGCGGTACAGCGGCGCCGACAGAGGCTTGTAGATCACAGGTGCGTGCTGCTTGATGAACCGGCGCGCGGCACCCGGGTCCGAGGTGATGAGCGTGGCCGGGAGATGGAACCCCGCAGCCGCAGCGGCGGCCAGGCCGGACGGTTTGAATTCGGCATCCCCGATGCGGTGAGGGTGGTTGACGTACAGGCAGCCGGGTAGCGACGCGAGGACTCCCCCCAGGCCGTAGCGGGCCTGAGTGACCGCGAACCGGGCGTCCTGCTCGTCCAGGTGCGGGAAGGTGAAGCCGGAAGGCCGGCGGTAGTACAGGGACCGGACCTGTGTCAGGTCGCCGGTCCGTGACGGCGTGGACAGCGTTCCTCCCACGCCCTTCGATGTGATCGTGGCCGTGACCGACAGGGCGTGAGGGAAGTCCCCCGAGTCGAACCGCACGACCGGGACACCCCGGTCGTGCAGCTCACTGATCACCACGTCGGCCGTGGGGTCGTCCAGATTGGTGACGACCAGCACCGGACCGGGATCGCTCACTGGTCGGTGTCGTTCCCGGTGTCCTGGTCACCACCGCCGCTGCCACCGCCGCCGGAGCCGTCTGACGGGTTACCGGTGTTGGTCGTCGGGTTCGTGCCACTGCTGGTGCCGTGCTTCCCCATCTCCAACACATGGTCGTCGGCGTCGAAGTAGCGAGCCGTCTGGGTGGTTGGGTCGAGCTCGACGCGGGCGTAGCCCGACGCCATCGCCGGATACGGAGCCATGCGCCGCACCCCCCAAGGGGACGGCGTGGCCCTGCCGGACGGCAGAGGCGTCCCGGTCGGGAGCCGATCGGAGTGAGCAAACAAGAGTTCTTCCTCTCTTCTTCGGTTGCTTGACGAGCCCGCCCCGGCGCTCGACCTGTCCAGGGTTGGGGGCCGAGGCGGGAGTCTCCCTGGGTCAGGCGCCACGTCCCGCGTCCCGGCATTCCCTGCTCAGCCGTACGGCTTCCGGGCATGTCAGCCGGAGGTTCGCGGCCTGGTCGTCAGTGGCCGTGCACGTCGGGCACGTCAGGCAGTGCTCGGCCAGGCGCTCGAACGCGGTCGCCCAGGGGGCTTCGACGGCCGACGGGTACTCGCGACCGCTCACGCCTCCGGCTCCGCGGGCATGCGGTGCCGTCCGGCAGCGATCAAGCGGGCGACCTCGACGGGCGAGCACAGCGTCGAGGGCGAGTCCATAGGCGCCGACCAGTAGGTGGCGCGGGGGCGAGTCCCTTGCACCGCGTCCACTCTCGGCACGCCTAGGTAGCTGCCGCGGCCCAGGCAGTCCACCTCCATGGCCCGCCAGTCGTCGAGGGCCTGCTGCCAGGTTCTCGGCATGCTTGCGGGGACCAGGGCGTAATACCGGCGGAAGCGCGGATCGCAGATGACCGGGCCGCCGTCGAGGGTTTCGCGCAGGAACTGGTCCAGCTTGGGGGCCTCGGTGATGCCAGTGAGGGCGACGAGGAGGCGGCCGGGGATCCGCACAGCGGAGAACAGGATGCCCAGCGGCAGCAACGTCACCTGATACTGCTCCCATTCCAGTCTGGCGCGGTCACGGCTCGGAGCCGGAAGTGTTGCCAGCAGCCACTGCTCCGAGGCCAACCGCCGGTCAGCGGTGGGGTGAATGAGCACGCCCGGCGCAGCCTCGATCGGTCGTAAGGCCAGATGGCTGTGATCGTTGTTCATGCTCGCGCCTCCCCTGTCGTATGTGGTCCGCCTCACACATGGGACCGTAGGGCGCGGTACAACAGAGGTGGGCACGCACAGTGCGTGCCTTGTACGGGGGCTCCGGGATGGACACTTCAGGCATCGGCCGGCGCATCGCCTACTGGCGAGCCGAACGCGGCTATACCCAGTCGGACTTCGGCCACCTCATGGGCCAGACGAAACGCTGGGTGCAGGACATCGAAGGCGGCAAGCGCCAACAGGATCCGAGGCTTTCGGTACTTGTGCGCGCGGCCGAGATCCTCCGCGTCCCCCTGGAGCAGCTCTTGACCGACACTGCGCCCCAGCAGGCCACAGACAGCGCCCCGCCCGCCGACGCTCTCCGCGTCATCGACGCCCTGTACGGCCCCGACCGCGACGACGACGTGCCCCCGCGGGACGTTCTGCAACGTCGCCTCGACTACTGCTGCGTGGCATTCCAGGCCTGCCACTACGCTGCGCTCTCCCGGGACCTGCCCGCACTGATCGGGAACGCCGGGCGGGCGGTGCACGCGGCGCCTGTCGGCGAGCAGGGTGAGGCGCATGCGCTGCTCTCCCGCGTGTACCAGCTCGTCACCTCGTACCTGCACAAGTACGGTGCGGCGACGGCGATCCCGGCGGCGCTCGCCGCTGACCGGGCGCTGGCCGCCGCCGAGCGGTCTGGTGACCCGGTGCAGATGGGCGCGGCCGCCCGGCGGGTCGCGAAGAGCCTCGTATACCAACAACGTCCGGCCGCGGCGGTCGAGTTCGTGACGGCGGCCGCGCGGCGCCTGGCCGGCGGGCTCACCGACCGGGGGGCGCTCGGCCTGTCCACCCTCGGAATGCTGTACCTGTCCGCCGCGCTCGCCGAGTCCTCACAGGAGCGGACCCCTGGGCGCATCTCGGCAGCGGGCAGGTACGTGGACGAGGCCGGGGACGTGGCCGCGCGGCAGGGCGCCGACCTGGACGAGGACTACACCCAGTTCGGACCGACGAACGTCACCTTGCACCGGATGGATGTACTGCTCCGCTTCGAGGACGGATGGTCTGCGCTCGAAGCCGCAGCGGATGCGAGGCCCGAAGCGCTCGCGGGGATGACCCGGGAGCGGCAGGCCGGGCACCGAGTCGCCATCGCGCGTGCCTCGCTGCTGACCCGGCGCAGGGGCGCCGCCGCAGCAGCCCTGCTCCAGGCCGACGAGCTGGCGCCCGAGGAGGTGCGCGGACGCCCGGAGACGGTGAACCTCGTCAAGGACGTGGTCCGCGTTACCCGGGACCCCGGACCGGCCTTGCGCACGCTCGCCGGGCATTGTGGACTGCGGGCATGACCCGAGTGCTCTACCTCATCGCCTGCGCCGCTGGCCCGACCCAGCACATTGACGACGGCGTCCGCGCCGCGCAGGCCGACGGCTGGGACGTGTGCCTCATCCTCACCCCGTCCGCAGCGACCTGGTGGGAGCCGCGCATGGAGGAACTCGTCGAGCTGACTGGGCACCCTGTTCGGTCGCGGTACAAGTTGCCGTGGGAGAAGGACGCCCTACCGAAGGCCGACGCGATGCTGGTCGCGCCGATGTCGTGCACCACGTTGAACAAGTGGGGGGCCGGCATCTCGGACACTGTCGCCATCGGTATTCCGTCGGAAGCGGTGCACATGGGCGTGCCAGTCGTAGCGATGCCCTACTTCAACCAGGCCCAGGCCGCGCAGCCAGCGGTGGCACGGTCGACTGCTGTCCTGCGCGAGCAGGGCATTCTGGTCCTCGATGGCCCGGACGGATACCAGTCGCACCCTCCGAAGCGGGGGAACCCGCAGGCGTATCCCTGGGGGAAGGCGCTCGCCGGCGTTCGGCGACAGACCGGCGCTCGCTGACCCCGAACACGACGAAACGCCTCCTTCCACCCGAAGGCGAGAGTGGGCAAGAGCCCTCAAGGGAACAGACGTTGGCAGTTCTCCCCGCAGGAAAGCCTGTACGGCCCCTACACCCCATGCCCATACCCAAACCGTTGGACGAGCACGGCCACTGTCAACCATCAGCTGGGACCGAAGTGTCAAGCATCTACCGGGACCGGACAAAGGCGCAGAACCCCGACTGAGTTACAACCTTCTTCACGGGTTCAAGGCGGCTCGCTCCGCCCCCCGCGCGCGGCCCGACCCCCGGCCGGGCCTGCGCTCCAGTCTCCGCCCCGCTCCAGCCCGGCCGGCGCCCGCGCCGCGCACACAGCGATCAGCCACCTGACGACAGAGGGAGTTCCAACGCAACGGGAGCGCGGAGACCAGCCTCAAGGCTGCAGTCACCCCTTGAGCCAAGCCCCGCGTCGAGCGGCCCCAATGGGCCCCAGACGTAGCAGGTCACCTGCCAAGCCTGCTCCGCCTCATCTACCACGACGGCAGAGGCTTGACTGCCCCCAGTGAGCAGTGGCGCGCCAGACCTGCAGATGGTGCCATGGAAGGGCCATGGCCTGGAAACCAAACCGCACTCAACTCCGCAACGTGGCGGCTCGGCGCACCAAGCGGAGGCAGCACCCTTCACGCCAGGAAGGAGTTGCAGGCGCAGGCGGGATGCGCTGGGGAGGACTCATCGCAGCTAGCCTTCCGGGACTGGCCGCACTGCTGGCCCTGCTCTTCACTTGGATGCAGGTCTCCCAAACCAACAAGGAACTGGCTATCACTGAGCGGGGGCAGATCACCAGCAGGTTTAATTCCGCAGTCACTAATCTTAGTTCCACGTCACTAGATGCGCGTCTTGGCGGAGTATTCGCGCTTGAGCAAATCATGCATGACTCTCCAAATTACCAGTCGACGATTGTTTCCATACTCACCGCCTACATGCGTGAGCATGCGCCCACGTCCGAACGGGATCTTGAGGAGGTTGGCGACCCCTACGGTTCCGACAGTGTCGATCCTCCACCTCCTGACATTTACGCGGCATTTGTCGCACTGGCCAGCCGAAACGCCGAGCGTGATCGATTTAGCCTGGATCTGCGACAGACCAAAATAAGGGGTCTGGAACCACCACCCACGAAAAAATATCGGGGCACCCTATTCGAAGAGTCCGACCTTTCCAGCTCGCAGCTCGTCAACTTGGACCTTCGAGACGCACGCCTCTACAAGTCAAACCTGTCTGGCGCGGCGATATGGGAATCCGACTTTTCAGATGCCGATCTTCAAGCCGTAAATGCTGTGGGTGCTGACTTCTGTCAAGGATTTCCCGCAGAAAAGGGAATCAAGTATGGCGACTACAGGTGCGAGACAAAGTTCACCGATACAGTGCTTGCGGGCGCAAATTTGAGCCAGGCGGACCTTGTCGGGGCAGACCTATCCAGTGCCACGCTCTGCATAGAACCAGACGAAGTATTCGAGCGAGAATGTCCGAATCTCACCGGGGCCTACCTGAACGCGGCCAAGCTCAAGAGTGCCAACCTCTCAGAAGCAAACCTCCGTGGTGCTGACTTGAGCGGCGCCGACCTAACGGCTGCTGACCTATCCAAAGCAGATCTCACCAACGCGGACTTGACGGGTGCGAAGACAACTGGTGCCGACTTCAGCGGAGCCAAAACAAAGGGTGCGCGAGGACTGCCGACGTCACGGTGACGCTGCCACATCGGGGGCGATGGGCCCGGTGGGGCCAAGTCAGCCCTGCGACCGGGCCCCGTTGTGCGATGCCACAAACCGGACCTGTGAGCTATTTACTAGATCCACATCTCGGCACGCTGCGGCGCCAGACCTCAGAGAAGGCGAACGAGAGCCGAATCAACATACTGGCGCCGCGTGCCGGTGCTGTTCGACCGTGATCCTGATCAGGGGGATACGGCAGGACCCGGGCAGCCGGGGGGCCAAACAAGGGGCCAAACGTGGCAGCCGTACGGAGACGGTCCCGGACGGTAGTGGACAGTGCAGGGAGCTGAACGAGCAGGCCAGTTCCCCAAGCCCACGTCGCGAGGGTGTCTGATCGCGTTCGGGACGAAGAGGTCACAGCGCTCTGCCGCGCAGGTACATCAGCTGACTCTTATTTGGCAGCCAACTCGGTGTCGTCCATGTGCGGCAAGGGGCGACCACCGCAATCGATGTGCGCAACCCACGCACGTAGCTTCTCTGATCCCTCTTGGTGTGCAGCGTTGAAGCGATGGCATCCGTCGAGCAGAAAGTAGTTGCCCCGGTCTGGAGTGAGACCGGGGATGAGTACGAGCGGCGGCAGGGGATCAGTGCGGCGGAGCGCTGAAGGTCCGTCGCCCTATCCTCCAGACCTATTGCTCCGGCGCCGTGCCCATAGCGTGCCCATAGCGCGCCCATAAGAACGGAAAACCACGGTCAACAGCGGTGCAATCCGACCCACACGACCACCCCAAGGACCCTGCATATGCGCTGGTCAGAGCCATGGAGCCCACCCAGGCGCCGTCGCTTCCCGAGCTGAGAGCGCGAGTTCGATTCTCGTCACCCGCTCCATGCGAAACCCCCAGGTCAGGGACCCGGGGGTTCTTTGTTGTCTAGACCGGTGGGCGGGGCGCGCACGAGGTCGTCGAGCCCGGCGGCCACCTCGCGCTGCCGCTCCTCGTCGGAGTGCTGGGAGATATCTCGGCCACATACCGCTCGCTGCCCTGGATCATGGCCCCAAGCCGGTCGGCGATGGCCCGGTCCCGGTCGCTGGTCATGTGCTGGTAGATCAGCGCGGCTCGGGAGCTGCTGTGGCCCATGCGCGTCATCGGCTCCCGGGTGCTGGCTCCCGGGAGCCGAGGCGAGCGTGTTGCCCGTGTGCCGAAGGCCGTGGAAGTACGACTCGGCCGTGACACCCGCAGCCTTCCGAGCCTTCACCCAGTCGCCCCTCCGCCACAGTTGCCCGCCTCTGCGGATCGACGACAACGTGTGTCTCGGTCGGCAGCGGCGAAGTGCTCCAGGTGATGCGTGACCGCGTCGAGGAGTGTCTGGACCACGTCAGGTCAGGAGGTATGCCTCCAGGATCGTCACCGCGTAGGTGTTGCCGGTGGTGTCGGTCAGGGTGGATTCGAGGGAGACCGAGCGGGCGTTTTCCGGGTGGGTCAGGGTGAGGGTCCTTTTGCCGTGGGTGGTGGTCACCGGGGCGGGGGACCATGTCTTGCCGGCGTCGTAGGAGACCTTCACCGTCAGGGATTTCAGGTCAGTGGCCGCCGGGCCCTGGAGGGAGAGGGGGATCGTGGTGCGGCGGCCCGCGGGGGCCGTGCCGGTCGGGGTCAGCTTCGGGTGGAAGCGGACCGTGGAGAGGGGCAGGGGGGCGGAGTCGGACGGGCTGGAGGTGAAGGTCCAGGCCGCTGTCAGGCGGGTCGTGGTCGTGGCCACGCCTGGCGGGCGGGTCAGGTTCGTTCGGATCGTGTAGCGGGCCGGGACGGACGGCAGCTTCTCCACGGTCTGGCAGAGGTCGCCGTCGTTGTCGAGCAGGGTGCTGCCGTCCGCTGTCACCGTGGTGTGGCGTTTCGCTGTGGAGGAGGCGGGGTGTCCGCTCCCGTCGGCGAGGTCGGGGACGCACAGGTCCAGGGTGTCGCCGTCGCGCCGTGCTCCGTACGGGCCGCCGGTGATCGGGCTGAAGACACCGGCGTTGTACGTGGCCGCGTACGTCCGGCCCGCTTGGTACGACCTCGCGCTCTCCGTGCCGTAGAAGACGTCATCGTCGTCTCCGGAGGCGTTTCGCTGGCCCAAGTTGGCCGTCCACTTGAAGCCCTTCGGCGTGGTGACGTAGATCTTCGCAGTCGTCGGCAGCGGGAAGGGGGCGCTCACCGTGCCCAGCGACAGGGTGGGGCCGCTCCACAGGACGTTGACGATGCCCTTGCGGTGCGCGACGGACGAGCCGAAGTTCCGCTTCAGCAGGGCGAGTTCGGACATACGCGTGGTGTGCCGGTAGCCGGTGGGGAAGCGGTCGGGCAGGTTGTGGAGCAGGTGGTAGGTGGTGCTGCCCTTCTGCCACAGGCCGCCGAGCTGCGTGCTGAGCCTCCCGGCCGGGGCGTTCGGCCCCAGGGTCGCGGTGCGCAGGTTCTTGAACGTCCCCCAGAACAGGGTGCTGTTGTGCGCTTCGCTCCCGGTGTCCCCGGTGCCCACGGCGAGGTTGAGCTGGCCGTCGGACATCTTCGCGCCCTGCGGCGCGGTGATCCCGACCGGCTTCGCCTTGCGCGCGTCGAAGACGACCGTGGTGGCCCCGGTGAGGGAGAGCCGGGGCCGGACCAGCGCGGAGGTGCCCTCGGCGTCCTCCAGCACGGTGTCCACGACGTAGTCGCCGCGCGGGACCCGCACCCGGTACACGCCCTTGGAGATCTGCTCGGAGTCCCTGAGGTTCGTGGTCCAGTACGTGCCCGAGTACCCGAGGATCTCGGTCAGCGGAGCGCTCACGGGCTTGCCGCCGCGGTCGAGGAACTTCAGGGTGAGGTCGTATGCCTCGGCCTCGCGTACGACGCCGAAGGCGGTCCGTACGGCGGCGGGGTCGGCGGCCGCGGGGTCGGCGCCGTTCCGCGCGGTGGCGACCAGCGTGCCCGAGTAGGCGCCGTCCGCCGCCGCGACGCGGGTGTCCGCGGTGAGGTCGACGCCGGCGGTGCCGCCCGCCGGGACGGTGAGCTGAGTGGTGCTCAGCGTGAACATGCCTTCGGGGGCCGTGCTGCCTCCGGGGCCGGTCGCGCCGGCCGTCAGGTCAAGGGTGACGGGGTGGTCGCCGTCGTTGCGGTAGGTGGTGTGCTGGGTGACCGGCCGGTCGTCGGTGTGGGGCCACAGCTGCTTGCCGAAGGACACGGAGGTCTGTTCGCTCGCCACCGCCCCCTGAAGTGCCCGGGACACGTCGAGCCGACCCGTCCCCTGCTGGTAGACGGTCGCGCCGGTGGTCGGGGTGGTGGACGCGGTGAGCGCCTGCTTGATCCGTGCGCCGGTCCAGTCGGGGTGCCGCTGGGCGATGATCGCGGCGGCCCCCGCGGCATGCGGCGTCGCCATCGACGTACCGGACATGGAGACATAGCCGTCGGCCGCCGGGTCGCCCATGTGGCCGTGCGCCGCCTTCGCCGAGACGATGTCCACGCCCGGCGCCGTGAGGTCGGGTTTCAGCGCGCTGTCGGCGGTCGGGCCAGTGCTGGAGAACTCGGCGAGCCGGTCCTCGCCGTCTACGCCGCCCACGGTGAGCGCCGATTCCGCGGCCCCCGGGGAGCCGACGGTTCCCGCGTCGGGGCCCTCGTTGCCGGCCGCGGCGACGGTGAGCATGCCGGTGCTCTTCGAGAGGGCGTTCACCGCCGCCTCGACCGGGTCCTCCCCCGGGGTGTCGACCTGGCCCAGGCTGAGGTTGGCTACCTTGGCGCCCTGCGCGGCGGCCCACTCCAGGCCGGTGATGACGGACGAGTCGGTGCCCTCGCCGTCGTCGTTCAGCACCTTCGCGTTGAGGATCTTCGCGCCGGGTGCGACTCCCTTGTAGCGCCCGCCGGAGTGGGCTCCCGAGCCCGCCACCGTCGCCGCGACATGCGTGCCGTGGCCGGCCTTGTCGTCGGTGCTGCCGGTGCCGCTGAAGTCCTTCGCCGCCGTCACCGCCGAGGCGAGGTCCGGGTGTGTGGTGTCGATGCCGGTGTCCAGGACGGCGACCTTGACGCCCTTGCCGTCGTATCCGGCCGCCCAGGCGGCCGTGGCGCCGATCTGCGCGACGCCGCCACCCAACTCCCCGGCGTTCGCGCCGTCTTCGTCCGCCGGCGCCTTGAACCGGCCGTCCAGCCAGACCCGCGCGACTGACTGCTCCTCGGTGAGGGCCTGCCACATGTCGTCGGCCCCGGCCTTGGGCACGGTGATCGCGGCGCCCGCCACGCTGGGCAGCTCCCGGCGCACGGTGGCGTCCGCGTCCGCGACCAGTGCCTTCTGGGTGCTCCTGCGCTGGGCGGACGTGCCCTCGTACGACACGATCAGCGGGAGCGTGCCGCGCCGGGTGTCGTCGTAACCGGCGCGCAGCAGGCCGCTGACGTCGAACAGCCGCATGTCGAGGACGCCTTGGCCGATCAGGGCGGCGGCGTCGGCGGGAACGACGTACTGATCGCCCCCGACGCCGCGCACGGACACCGGGACGTGCTCACGGCCCGGTGCCCGCCGTACGCCCGTCACCCGGCCCCGGGCGTCCAGCCGGACCCGGTCGCCGGTGAGGAGGGTGACGTACCGGCCGGCCGCGGAGGCGGAGGCGGTGGTCCGCGCGCCGGAGGCGGGGCTGCCGGGCGCGGCGACGGTGGTGGTGTCCTGCGTCCGTACGCCGAGGCCGGAGCCCGTGGCGGCCACCGAGACGCCCGTCATCAGCCCCGCCACCAGCAGGGCGGCCAGCGAGGCGCTTGCGGTTCTGTCGCGCATTCAGCTCGCCTGCCCGGGGACCTGCTTGGCGGCGTCGACGACCGCGCGCTCGGTGATCGCGCTGGTGTGCGTGACGGTACCGACCTTGAGGGGATCGCCCGCCGTGGCCTTGACCACCACGATGCGCTCGCCGAGGAACCGCAGCGTCTTCTTGTCGAAGATCCACTCGGTGCGCTCGCCCTCGTTCTCCCGCGCGATCGCGACCCCGTGCCGGCCCGTGGCGTCGACCG
Source organism: Streptomyces sp. NPDC059696 (assembly GCF_042733745.1). NCBI lineage: Bacteria > Bacillati > Actinomycetota > Actinomycetes > Kitasatosporales > Streptomycetaceae > Streptomyces > Streptomyces sp. NPDC059696. Next base: position 14,485 of record NZ_JBHWFG010000025.1, on the reverse strand, counting down.
CGTCGTTCACCGCGACGACGCCGGGGATCTTGGCCGCGGCCTTGTAGAGGGCGGCGCCGACCTCGGCGGGCGGGTAGCTCTCGAACAGCAGATCGCCGATCGCGACGAAGGCGGCCTGGTCGCGCGGGACTTCGGGGTCCCGGACGGCGTCCGACTCGCGGTAGATCCGCTGGAGCAGCGCGTCGGGGTCGGTCGGCAGCTCGGCCAGGGCGTTGTAGGCGCCGCTGAACGGGACGTCGCTCTTCAGGGTGATGCCCTTGTCGCTGGTCTCGCCGGCCTCGATCAACCAGCCGTCCCTGCCGTCGAGGGAGTTCCAGACCTGGCGGGAGTGCAGCTCGTTGCTGACCGCCTCGCTCTTGTCGCCGACGGTCTTGATGTAGGTGTCGGCCACCTTCGAGGCGATGTAGATGTACTGGCCCTTGCGCGGGGCGGGCGCGGAGGTGTCGGCGGCGGCCAGGGAGATGCGTTCGAGGAGCTGGGGGGCGCCCTTGGGGTCGGCGACGCCGATCGTGGTGGTCAGCGCGGGGCCGGTGGCCAGGGTGGTCTTGCCGTCGTCCGCCCCGCCGCCGGTGAGGGCGAGGCCGCCCACGACCGCGCCGGCCAGGGCAAAGGCCGCGGCGGGCAGGAGGATCGTACGGCGCAGGAACGGGTTGGAGCGCTTCACGGGCGCGACCGGGGCGGTAGCGGACGTACGGGAGGAGGTGGCGGACGTGCGGGAGGACGTGCGGAGGTCTTCGTGGATCCGGGCCATCATCTGCTCCTTGTGGAACTGGTGGCGGCCCGCCGGCAGATCCCGCTCGGCGGAGGGCAGCAGACTCTGCGTCTCCGTCCACTCGGCCGGGTGGGGCCGGTGGGAGGGGCTGGCGTTCATCGGTTTCCTTCCTGTGCGGACCGGACCGCGTATTCGCGATCACCTGTTATCTGCCGGTTCGTGCGGGTGGGTTCCCTTTTTTCTCCGAGCAGTTGCGCGTCGGCGAGTTTGCGCAGCTTGGCGCGGGCGCGGGAGAGGCGGGAGCGGACGGTGCCGACCGGGATACCCAGGGCGCGAGCCGCCTCGGCGTATTCCATCCCCTCCCACAGGCACAGCGTCAGGACCTCACGCTCGGGGCGCTTGAGCAGGCTGAGGGCGGCGAGCGTGGCGTTGATACGGCGCCGGTCGTCCAGGCGTCCGGCGGTCTCCTCGGCGTGGTCCTCGACCCGTTCCTCGGCGGCGGCCGCGGCGCTCGCCGCGTTGCGGTAGCGGCGGTTGCTGCGGTGGTGGGAGCGGGCGACGTTGGTGGCTATGCCCAGCAGCCACGGCCGCAGCGAGCCGCCTTCGGCCTCGACCGAGGCACGGCGCCGCCACGCCTCCATGAAGGTCGTCGACATCACGTCCTCGGCCAGCGACCAGTCGGCGGTCAGCCGGAAGGCGTGGTTGTACACCGAGCGGGCGCACGCGTCGAAGAGTTCCGCGAAGGCGTCCGGATCGCCGTTTCGCACCCGGGATCGCATATCTGTGGTCACGTCTTGAACTGACCTATGGTGCGGGCGAGTTCCCGTGAGACACGTCACAGCCGTCGCACAGGTCACCGGGGCGGTGACCGTACGAGGACTCGGTGGACATGGCACCCGCTCAGCCGCGCACCGCTCAGCCGCGCACCGCTCAGGCTGCGAGGCCCGAGAGCAAGGCGCCCGATCTGATGCAGGGCCCGGTCCGGGGGTTCCCAGGCTGGTCGAGAAGCTGTTGGAGGTGTCGAGGCCGAACACGGGCGCGGAACAGGCTGATCCGGCAACGCCCGCCGGCGCGGGCGGGCACCGGTCTCACCGACGGTGAACGGCGCCGTTGTCGTCGTACGCGGGGTGGCGCGGCGCGAGCAGGACGAGGTCCTTCAACGGGGTGAAGGACTGGCCCACCGTGGTGAGCGTGACGGCTCCGACGGACGCGCCCACCGCCGCCAGCAACGACCGCCGGTCGGCGACGTCCTGTGCCGGCAGGCCGGCGTCCCGGGCGACCGTCGGCTCCAATGCGCCCGGATGCAGGGGGTCTTGACCGCGATGTGCAGCACCAGGGCCCCGGTCACCAGCCACGCCACCGCGTAGTGCACCGGCACGAACGAGAACGGCCTGCCGAGTTTTCGGTGGGGCGGCCCTGCTGCTACGTCGGCCTTTCCGGGGAAGGCGTTCCGTGGCCTCCATGGATGCAGCGAGCCCCGCCGCTGCGGGGTGCGCGGCGGGGCCTGGGGGTGGGGGGTCGGCGTCGTGCGGCGTCAGCGATCAGAAGGCAGATCGGGACGCTTTGAGGGTCTTGCACTCCAGCTTCTTGGCGCCCTTGATCTCGTCCGCGTTCACCAGCGCACCAGCGTCCTTGTCGGTGAACTTCTGGCCCCGGGCGAGGTTCTCGGCGGTTGACATGAAGTCGCCGACCTTCTTGCCGTCGGCCAGGACCTCGCCCTCGACGAAGTACGAGTACCGGCGGTCGCCCTTGTTGGTGTAGTCGACGTGGATGGCCATCTCCTTGATGTCGAAGTCACCGGTGATCACGTCGCACTTGGTGACCTTGAAGTCCTTCATGACCTCGGACTCCTTGGCGCCACCCGTCTTGGACTTACCGTCGCCGACGGAGGTGGAGTCGTACGACTTGTCCAGCTCCTCACTGGCCTTGTCGACGGCGGAGAAGAACAGGGCGTTCATGGCGAAGAACATCACGATCGCTACGGCCGACGTGACGAGGCCGGTGATGGCGGCACCCTTGCCCTTGCGGACCTTGCCCGCCTTGGAGAGGCCGATGGCGCCGAAGATGATGCCGAGGATCGCGAGCGGCCAGACGACGACGTTGAGGACAGGGATGAAGCTGACCACGACGGCGATGATGCCGAGGACGAGTGCGGTGATGGCCAGACCGTTGCTGCCGGGCGGCTGGGGCTCGCCGTAGCCGGGCTGCTGGAGCTGGGGCGGGTACTGCTGGCTCATGGTCCCCCCTGGGACTTGCGTTGTGAGTTGCGGGTGTGTGACTTGTGAAGCCGCTGTGTGGTTGCCTGGAGCTAGCGGTGTTCACCTGATCGTTATCAACCGCCGGGGGCTGCGAGGCCGGGCCCCGCTGCCTGCCAGTGCGTGAGCTTGCGGAGGGCCCGGGCACCGTCCACAGGGTGTGGACGCAGGTGCGACGGGAGCTCAGAGGTCTGCGCCGGACTGTTCGCAGGAGGCCCACCCGGGGGCAGTGCGTCAGCACGCGCACGTACGCGGCCGGCTGGGGGCCCTTCGGGCGCTGGTGGTCCCCGTTCCCGTAGTGATCGCACAGCACGTGCGGCGTGGGTGCGGGGCCGACGTGCACGGTGAACTTTCCGAACACGGCCAGTGCACGGGCGAGGTCCACCCCGACCAGTTGTGCCGTCGGCGCGGGGCGCTCCGTCGCCGTGTCGGACCCGGGTGAGGGCAGGGGCCGGGAAGGCGTCTTCTGGGCGCTTTCGATCTCGGTCATCGGGACGACCCTGCCGAGGCGGTGAGCGGTCGACCATCCGCCGGGTTACGGAAGGTGTCCCGCCGATCGCCCAACTGCCCCTCCGATGGGCGGAGTCGGTCTCGGCCGTACATGAACGACTGTGGCCGCCGACCTGGTGGGCCGGGATGCCGCCAGTCAGCAGGCTCACCACGCCAGTGCTCTTCGGCACCGCCGTACGCGCCGCGCGCCGTACGGCTCAGCCTCTGGTGGTTCGCGTGCCCGGAGGCCGTCGGACGTGGCCGGTACGCCCGCTGTCTCGTGCGGGAGGGAGGACGCCATGACGTCACTGTGTGTGACATAGGCGGAACATAGAGGCCGCCCGAATACTGGGCGGGCCGCATTTCACCGCTTGGATGGGATGACATGAACCCGAAAAGACGCAACGTCACGTTACTGGCCGCGACGTTCCTCGCCGCCTCCGCAGTGACCGGCCTCGCACCGTCCGCCCAGGCCGCCCCGCAGGCCGCCGCCCAGGCCTGCGCGTACAAGGCGAGCCACCTGCCGGTGCCGGACGGCATCAAGGCCGGGGCCGTGACGGCGACGGCGGGGCCCGGGGTGTACGCGGGCGAGGTCGAGTTCCCCGAGGAGGACTCGCTGCAGCATGCCGTCCTCTGGTCGGGCGGCAAGGTGACGGACCTGGGGCCCGCGGACGGCGCCGACTTCGACCTCATGGTCAGCGACGTGAACACCAAGGGCACCGTCGTGGGGCAGGGCGCCAAGATCACCGGTGCGACGGAGGGCTTCCCGACCTGGTCCTGGTTCCCGGTCGTCTCCCGCGACGGCAAGCTGGAGAAGCTCCCGGTGCTCCCCGGCACCTACGACGTGCACACCAGCGCGATCACGGAGAACGGGGACATCTACGGCCACGGTTGGGGCGCCGACCCGAACTACACCGAGGTCTACAAGTGGCCGGCCGACCAGCCCGGCACCGTGGTCAAGCTGCCCGGGCTCCCCCGCGGCAGCCAGGTCGAGGGCGTCGACAGCGACGGCACGGTGGCGATCACGGTCGTCGACAACCCGAAGGGCACCTGGCGGCCGTACGTGTGGAAGGACGGCGTCGCCAAGCAGTTGCCAATCCCGGCCGGCGCGGCGCACGCCCAGGTCACGGGGATCTCGAACGGCTATGTCATCGGCAAGGCGCTGACCTCCGACTTCACCCCGTCCGCGGTCCTGTGGAACAAGGACGGCAAGGCGACGGCCCTGCCGAAGGGTCAGAGCGCCTCCGCCATCAACAGCCAGGGCCTGATCCTCGGCACCGACAAGCGGCTGGTCGCCAGCCTGTGGCAGCTGACCACCGGCGTGGGTGCCGCCCCGAGCGACGGCTCGCTGTACGCGCTCGCCGACGACGGGACGCTGGCGGGCGCCAAGGCCCGCGCGGGCAGCACCTTCCCGCGGTTCCCGGCCGTGTGGCGCTGCAGCTGAACCGCACCACCACCAGAAGGGCGTCCCGCCTCGGCGGGGCGCCCTTCGCCGTTCCACGGGCACGGTCATTGCATGTGCTCACTCCAGGAGGCAGTTGACACCTTGCTCTAGCACCTGCAAGTATTTGTTTGCAGATGGAGGAGGAGCATGGAGCTTTCCGAAGTGACGGGTGACCGGCTGGTGCAGATCCTGGCCACGCTCGCCAACCCGCACCGGATGCGCATCCTGGCCGCCCTGGCGGGCGGCGAGGACTACGTGAGCCGGCTGGCGCGCGAAATGGGGATCAGCCGTGCGCTGCTCCAGGTCCACCTGCGCAAGCTGGAAGCGGCAGGGCTGGTCACCTCGAGACTCGTGCTCTCCGAGGACGGCAAGGCCATGAAGTACTACGACATCGAGCCGTTCTCGCTGCACCTCACGCCCGAGGCCCTCGCAGCGGCCGCGCTCTCACTCACCGCTGACCAAAGTCAAGGAGACCGTAAATGAGCTCTGTGCAGCTGGCCGCTTACGACGACGGCATGATCTGGTCCTTCGGGTCCATGGGATTCATCCTCGTGTGCGCGGTGCTCGTGATCTGGCCGACGATCGCGGTGTGGCGTGCCAAGACCGTGATGTCCCGGGAGAGCGACTACAAGAGCATCGCGGAGAAGGCGGTGATGGCCCAGCAGGACATGGAGCGGGAGCTGGTCGAGGTGCGTCTCCAGCTCAACGACATGAGCGACCGGGTCAAGACCGTCGAGCGGGTCCTCAAGGACGTCGAGTGACTCGGCGCCGCCCGGTTATACGTCACTAGGGGCTCACCCAGAGCCCCTCGCCCGCACCCCCGGCTGGAAGGACAACTCCGTGTTCAGGAACGCCGTAATGACCCAGACGCCGACGGCCGCCCTGGCGGTGGCCCCCGAACCGGCGGCCGAGCCCGCACCCCGCCAGGGCGCGGTCCGTCCGCCGGGTGCCGGCGGCGACCTGGTGCTGGCGAACAGCGGCATCGTGGTCCGGCTGGTTCCGAACCCGGCGTCCGGCGGCCGTCCCGCACTCGCCCTGCTGTCCGACGACGAACCGGTGGCGCTGACCCCGGCCCTGGCCGGTTCCGGCCGCGTGCTGGCCGGGGCGCTGCACGGCCGGCGCGGTGAGCGGCCGTGGTCACTGGCCTGGGGGCGGTTGCCCGCCGGTGAGTTCAGCGTCTGCGCGGAGTTCGTCGGTGAGACGCAAGGGGGCGCCCCGCGTACGATTCTGGCCACGCGGCTGGGCCCCGACTTCTGGCTCGCCGAGACGGCGGGGGACTATCGCGGGGTCACCGTCACGACCGCGCAGAACCGGCTGCACAGCGCCCTGTGGCCGGTACCCGCAACGCCTCACATGCTCTGAGACTCCCCTGAGATCACTTTGGCATCGTCCTGTCATTGCAGGAGGTTGACAGCCTGACGAGCTGACAGTTCCGCGCCAGAGCGGCAGGATTCAGACCGACGGGGGAATCCTGATGGTTCGCGAGCGAGCCTGATCATTTCTGAACGAGTACTGAACGAGCACTGCACGAGACTGATGTGTATCGGGATCGTCCCCTCGACATGGCCTGTTTGTACCTCGCCTCCGGCGGGGTGGTGGGGGGAGTCCTGGATGTCCAAAGGTGTGACGACACCGTCGTTCGCCGTCATCTCCGGCGCGCAGGTGCGGGACGCACTGCACGGCCAGGAGAAGAGGATCGTCGAACTGGTCGAGGAGACCTACCGGCTGCACGGCGCCGGAGAGACCGTCAATCCTCCGTCCTACTTCCTGCGCTTTCAGGACCGCCCCACGGCCCGGATCATCGCTCTGCCGGCCTCTCTGGGCGGCCGGCACCGGCTGGACGGCCTGAAGTGGATCTCCAGCTTTCCCGAGAACGTCGCGGGCGGGCTTCCCCGGGCCTCCGCGGTGCTCGTCCTCAACGACCACGACACCGGCTACCCCTTCGCCTGTCTGGAAAGCTCCATCGTCAGCGCCACCCGCACCGCCGCCTCCGCGGCCCTGGCGGCCGACGTCCTCACCCGTGACCGCCACCGCCCCACGCGGGTCGGCTTCATCGGCACCGGACTGATCGCGCGGTACATCCACACCTACCTCACGGGCACCGGCTGGTCCTTCGAGGAGACCGGGCTGCACGACCTGTCCGCGGAGTCCGCGGAGGGCTTCCGCTCCTACCTCGCCACCACCGGCGACGACAGCCGGGTCACCGTGCACGACAGCGCCGAGGACCTGATCCGCTCCTGCGACCTGGTGGTGTGCGCCACCGTCGCGGCGGCACCGCACATCACGGACCCGTCGTGGTTCGCCCACCACCCGCTGGTGCTGAACGTGTCACTGCGCGACCTGTCGCCGGAGATCATCCTCTCCGCCACGAACGTCGTCGACGACGTCGAACACTGCCTGAAGGCGGACACCTCACCGCACCTGGCCGAACAGCGCGTCGGCCACCGGGAGTTCGTGCACGCCACCCTGCCCGAGGTGCTGGCCGGCAGGGCCGCCCTGCCCGCGGGCCGGCCCCTGGTGTTCTCCCCGTTCGGCCTCGGTGTCCTCGACCTCGCGGTCGGCGGCTTCGTCTACGAGGAGATGCGGCGACGGGGCGAACTGGCCGTCGTCGACAACTTCTTCCACGAACTGGACCGATACGGGCGCGGCTGATCCGGCCCGCCCGATCGACTCTTCCCACCGGTGACGCACGGCCACAAGCCGTGCCCCCCGGTCGCGCCGCGGGTGCCCCCCACCGCCCGCCGCGCCGGCCCCAGAGCGTGCGGAACGACGGGCTTCCCCACAAGCGCGGTTCCCGCTCACTCGCCAGTACGCACCACAGCCACAGCATGCGGGCGTCCTCAGTGGGGACGCACCCCTCTTGCGCATGCACTGAGAGGGAGAACATGAGATTCCTGGTTCTGGGCTCGGTCGAAGCGTGGACGACGCCCCACCACAAGATCGCCCTCAGCGGATCCAAGCTGAGAACCGCCTTCGCCGCGCTGGTCCTCGCGCGAGGCAGGGTGGTACCGGACTCCCGGCTCTCCGCCCTTCTGTGGGGCGAGGAACCCCCCACGACGTCGGCCGCCCAGATCCAGACCTACATGTCGCGGCTGCGCCAACTGCTGGGCGAACACGCCGAGGTGGTCCGGCAGCGACCCGGCTATCTGCTGCGACTGCCGGACGGCCCCGGGCAGGAGGGCACGTGGGACACCGATGTGGCCGAATTCGAGCACTTCGCCGCGCTCGGCCGGGACGCGCTGGCCGCGGGTGAGGCGGACCGGGCCGCGGACCTGCTGCGCCGGGCGCTGGCGGTCTGGCGCGGGCCCGTGCTGGGCGGTGTGACCGAGTTCCTGGCCGAGGCCGAGCGTGGACGGCTGGAGGAGATGCGGCTGACCGTCCTGGAACGCCGCATCGACGCCGACTTCGCCCTCGGGCGCCACGCCGAACTCGTCTCCGAACTGATCGGCCTGGCCGCCGCCCACCCGCTCCGCGAGCAGCTGTGCGGCCAGCTCATGACCGCCCTGTACCGGTGCGGTCGGCAGGCCGACGCGCTCACCGTGTACCAGGACTGCCGCCAGACCCTGGCCGACGAACTGGGCATCGACCCCACCCCCTCGCTCCAGGGCCTGTACCAGTCCATCCTGGTCGCCGCGCCCGTACTGGCCACTCCGGGCGAGATGGCCCCCCGGGCCGAGGAACAGCGACAGGCACCCGCCGAACTGCCGCCCGCGCTGTGGGACTTCACCGGCCGCGAGCAGGAGACCATCCGGCTGCGGACCCAGCTGGCCACCCGGCCCCGCGCCGGGACACCGGCCGTGGGCGTGGTCACCGGCATGCCCGGCGTGGGCAAGACCTCGCTCGTGCTGCACGTCGCGCACCAACTCGTCGACGACTACGCCGACGGCCAGCTCTGGGTGGACCTGCGCGGGAGCTCGTCCGCACCGCTGGAGCCCGCCGACGCGCTCGCCGACCTGCTGAGGGCGCTGGGCGTCGACGGCCGGGACCTCCCGGCCGGCCTGGCCGAGCGCACCCGGCTCTACCGCAGCACGCTGGCCGACCGGCGCTGTCTGATCATGCTGGACGACGCCGCGGGTGCCTGGCAGGTGCGGCCCCTGGTGCCCGCCGCGCCCGGCTGCGGTGTGCTGGTGACCTCCCGGTCCCGGCTGAGCGCCCTGGAAGGCGTACGTCCCCTCGTCCTCGGTACCTTCACCCGGGCCGAGGCCACCGCGCTGTTGTGCAGCACGGTCGGCGAGGAACGGCTCGCCGCGGATCCGGAGTCCACCGAGGAACTCGCGGAGGCCTGCGGGGGGCTTCCGCTGGCCGTGCGGATAGCCGGATCGCGACTGGCGGCCAGGCCGCACTGGACGCCGCGCAGCCTGGCGGACCGGCTCAACGATCCGCGGCGCAGCCTGGACGAGCTGTGCCTCGCCGATCTGCGGGTGCGTGACGCCCTGGAGGCCGGCTACCAGCGGTTGGCCGAGCCCGCCCAGCGTGCGCTGCGCGTGCTGGCACGGCACGACGTCCCCGCGTTCTGCGCCCGTACGGCGTCGCTGCTGCTCGAACTGCCGCTGGACGCGGCGCAGGACGTGCTGGACCTCCTCGTCGACGACCACTTGCTGGAGCCCGTCGAGGGCGAGAACCGCGGCTACCGCATGAACCGGCTGGTCCGGGCCTTCGGCCGGGAGCGGGCGACATGGGGAGAGCCGGGCCGGGAAGCGCACACGGCGCTGGACCGGGCCGGCCGGCCGCATCGGCGACTGGTCAGCGAGCGCGGCGAAGTGGCCTGAACCCGCTGTCCCTTCTCCCGCCGGGGAGAAGGGACAGCGGGCGGTCGCCCACCGGACGCCCCGCGCCTCGGGGCGTCGGGGCGTCAGGGCGTCAGGGCGTCAGGGCGTCAGGAGGTGACGGAGATCGAGCCGCCGCCGGACCTGGCGATCACCTTGTGCGACGAGGCGGGGTCCTTCTTGACGGTCACGTTCTCCTCCGCGCCGTCGGCGTCCGCGTCCACGGCGTACGACCCGGCGGGCAGCCGTACGCTGACGTCACCGCCGTCGGTGCTCACCTCGGCGCTGTCCGGCGCGGACGTGAACCCGGCGGCGGCGTCACCGCCACCGCTCGTGATCTTGACGGTGGTGGAGGCCAGCTTCTCCGCGCTCGCACTGCCGCCGTCGGTGCTGACGGTGAGCGCTCCGGCCAGACCGGTGACCTCGGCGTCACCGCCCTCGGAGTTGAGGCTGACGGTCAGCTTCCGCGGCACCTCGATCCGGTACGAGACCTCGCAGGGCGAGGAGTCGCCCGAACAGCCGGGGGTCTCGATGGAGAGCGTGGAGCCGCTCACCGCGTGCCGGGTCTTCGGCTTGGACCCCGAGTAGAGGAACTTCTCGGTGACCTGTACGGTCGAGCGGTCGCTGGCAATCAGTTCGATGAGGCCGCCGTTGCTCTTCACGCTCAGTGCCGAGACGGCTTCCTTCACCGTGTACGAGCTGCTCTCGGACTTCTCGTCGTCCGACGTGCAGCCTGCTACGAGCGCCATGAGCGTCAGTGCTGCTGCGGCGGAAGCCTTGGTCTTCACGGAGTGTTTCCTTTGCCTTGAGTGACACGGCGCACGGAGGCCCCAAGGCCCCAGTCGACAAGTCTGCTCAACCCGTGTAAGTGCTGTCAGGCGACTGCGTTGGCAGGAGCCTGCGGTGGCAGGTTGTTGCCGCCGCGGTCGCACCGAGCTCCCCCCTCCGGCCGGTTGCGGTGTGCCATGGTGATGCGGTGCCCCGGCCGACCGCCCGGGGCCGCCGCGTTCGCCGTCCGGACGCGAGACAACCCACACCCCCGGCCTCGGCCGCCGTGGTGTGCGCGGACCGACGGGGGGCCTGGGACATGGACGTTCGTGGTGGTCAGGCGCCCGTGCGGACCGGTGGGGAGTCATTGCCATGGATGCGCGATAGGTGCGCCATAGAGGAGCCCTCCAGGCTGATCGCCGTCAGCCGGCGGCCCGCGGCATCTGCCCACGGGCCCCGGAACAAAACGATCAAGCAGCGGAGGGCAGCCACTATGGGCCGTCCCGTGCTCAACGGAATTCTGGCGGCCATTGGGGAAACCCCCTTGGTGGAGCTGGGAAAGATCTTCCCTGGGCTTGGTTCCAGGGTCTTCGCCAAGATGGAGAGGTTCAACCCGGGAGGAAGCGTCAAGGACCGGTCCGCCCTCGGGATGCTGCTGCGCAGAATCCAGGACGGCGAACTCGTCCCGGGGCGCTCGGTCGTCGTCGAGTCGAGCTCCGGCAATCTGGCCGTCGGAATCGCGCAGATCTGCCGCTACTACGGAATCGACTTCATCTGTGTCGTCGATGCCAAGACCACACAGCAGAACCTGGCGCTGCTGCGCGCCTACGGCGCCAGGCCCGAAGTGGTCCTGACACCGGACCCCGAGTCGGGCGAGTACCTGGCGGCGCGGCTGGCCCGGGTGCGTGAACTGGTGGCGACCGTGCCGGGCGCCTACTGGCCCAACCAGTACTCCAACCTGCACAACCCACAGGCACACCGCGACACGATGCGGGAGATCGTCGAGGCGCTGGACGGGAAGGTGGACTACCTGTTCGCCGCCGTCAGCACCTTCGGCACCCTGCGCGGATGCTCCGAGTACCTGCGCGACCAGGGGATGGACACCACCGTCGTGGCGGTCGACGCAGTGGGCAGCAGGATCTTCGGCCGGCAGGGAGCGCCCCGGCTCATCCCCGGGCACGGAGCCTCCGTACCGCCGGCGCTCCTGGATCCCGACGCCGCCGACCACGTGGTGCACGTGTCCGACATCGACTGTGTCGTGGCCTGCCGCCGGCTGGTGCTCTCCGAGGCGGTCCTCGCCGGAGGCTCCTCCGGCGCGACCGTGGCGGCGCTGGAGAAGTTCGCCGACCGCATCACTCCCGACTCCAACTGCGTTCTGATCTTCCCGGACGGGGGCGACAGATACCTGGACACCATCTACTCGGACCGGTGGGTCAGTTCGTCCTTCGGGGAGATCTCCCACCTGTGGAAGCAGCAGAAGGACAGCGACGGCTGACCCCTGCCTCCCGCCCGTCCCGGTCAGCCGGCTCCCCGCACAGCGCCCCGGCGGGCCCTCAGGCGTGTCGCGCACGCCCGCGCGGTACTTGAAGGAATCGAACGAGAAGGGAGAGCCGCTCGTGCCCTCCAACGGTCCGCCGGCTACCCCCACGACCCCGTCCCAGCCGGGAAGAGGCCAGCCGGAACCCCTGGTCGAGAGAGTGGCCGCGTGGTCGGCACGCCGCCGCAAGACCGCGCTGTTCGGCTGGTTGCTCTTCGTCGTGCTCACCTTCGTGGTGGGCGCGGCCGTGGGCGGCAAAGGCCCGCAGAACCACGACCCGGGAGAGTCGGGCCGGGCCCAGGTCATGGTCGAGGAGGCGGGCGACGACACCCGGCCGCCCAGTGAGAACGTCCTCGTCCAGGCTCGCGACGGCTCCCCCGGCTTCCGCAGCGACACCGCGCTTCAGCAGGCGGTCCAGGACGTCGGCACGGCGCTGCGCGGCCTGTCCGGCAAGGTGTCGGACGTGGTGGTCCCGACACCCGCCGAACCCGGCGGTCTGGTCTCCTCCGACGGCCGCTCCGTACTCGTCACGTTCTCCCTCGCGGGACCCGGTCACGGCTGGGACAACGCGGCGGGCGTCGTGGAGGAGACCCAGCAGCGCATCGCGAAGGTCGCCGAGGACCACAAGGGCCTGAAGATCGTCCAAGCCGGTGACGCCAGCGTCGACTTCGCCGTCGAGCAGGCCACCAGCGAGGACTTCGGCACGGCCGAACTGACCTCCATTCCCCTGACGTTGGTCATCCTCCTCGTGGTGTTCGGCGCGCTGATCGCGGCCGGCATCCCGCTGCTGCTCGCCGTGACGGCCGTCCTCGCCTCCATGGGACTGCTGACCCTCGCGGCCAACTGGCTCCCGGTGAACGACACGGCCTCCTCCGTGGTGCTCCTCGTGGGCATGGCCGTAGGCGTCGACTACACCCTGTTCTATCTGCGCCGGGAGCGGGAGGAACGGCTGGCCGGGCGCACCACGGAACAAGCCCTGCGGGTCACCGCTGCCACCTCCGGTCGGGCCGTCGTGATCTCCGGGCTCACCGTCGCCGTCTCGATGGCGGGCCTCTTCCTCACCGGCATCGACACCTTCACCGGCATGGCCGTCGGCACGATCGCCGTGGTGCTGCTCGCCGTCGTGGGCTCGCTGACCGCGCTGCCCGCCGTCCTGTCCATGCTCGGTCCGAAGGTGGACGGCCTGCGCCTGCCCTGGATCGGCCGACGCCGCGCCGAGGCCCGCGAATCCCGGGTCTGGACGGCCGTCGTGACCCAGGTCGTGCGTCGGCCGCTGGTCTGGGGCGGTGCGGCGGTCGCCGCGCTCGTGCTGGCCGCGCTGCCGGCCGCCGGGATGCGGCTGGCCGACCCCGGGCTGCAGGAGCGGTTCCCGGACAGCGTGCCGGAGATCTCCCACCTGGTCGCCATCCAGGAGGCGTTCCCCGGCAAGCCGGCCCCCGCCCAGGTCGTCGTCACCGGCGACGCCGTGGGCACCGGCGCCTTCGACAAGGCGGTCACCGCCCTGCGCGAGCAGGTCGCCAAGAGCGGCGGAGCGCTCGCCGAACCGGTCCGGACCGCGGAGATCGGCGACGGCGGGACCGTCGTCGTCACCGTCCCGCTGGCGGGTACCGGGAACGACGCCACGTCGCTGAAGGCGCTGGAGCTGCTGCGGGAGGAGGCACTGCCGCGCAGCCTCGGCGAGGTCGACGGGCTGCGCTACGCGGTCACCGGCCAGACGGCCGGCCCGGCCGACATGGCGGCCGCCCTGGACAGCCGTACGCCCGTCGTCTTCGCCTTCGTGCTGGTCTTCGCGTTCCTGCTGCTCGTCTCCGCGTTCCGGTCACTGGCGATCCCGCTGGTGTCCATCGCGCTGAACGTCCTGTCCATCGGGGCCGCGTACGGAGTCGTCACGCTGATCTTCCAGGACGGCCATCTCAGCGGCCTGCTGGGCTTCGAGTCGTACGGCGGGATCATCAGCTGGCTCCCGCTCTTCATGTTCGTGATCCTCTTCGGTCTGTCGATGGACTACCACGTCTTCATCCTCAGCCGGATCAGGGAACTGCGGATGGAGGGCGCCGACACGAGCACCGCGGTGACGCGGGGCATCGGCGGCAGCGCCGGCGTCGTCACCAGCGCCGCCGTGGTCATGATCGCCGTGTTCTCGATCTTCGCCACGCTGTCCATGCTCGACTACAAGATGCTCGGCATCGGCATGGCGGTGGCCATCCTGGTGGACGCCACGCTGGTGCGCGGAGTGCTGCTGCCGGCGGCACTGGCCCTGCTCGGGGACCGCAGCTGGAGGCTGCCGCGGGCGCTCGCCTGGATTCCCGCCGTGGCCGCCGAGAAGACCCCGCAGCCGCCTGCCGGCCACGAGGAGGCGGCCACGGACAGCGGTACGGAGGACCGGACGAAGGACGTCGAACGCGTCTGAGCCCCGGCCCTCACCCACCCCACGGCCCGGCCGCCCCCCCCCGGGCGGCCGCGGCGGGCTCGTTCTCCCCCCCGGCCCCAAATCACCCGTATAACGCGACTAAT